>CANFVI010000031.1 GCA_947450405.1 Flavobacteriales bacterium | reverse complement strand
AACCTACGAATATTGATACCTTTTACGAACAACAATCGAAAGAAGATGGCTTGTTATAAAGTGTATTGATCCAATAACTCTTTCGCGTTACTTAAAGCAGCATCTGTTGGATTTGTTCCGCTAAGCATTTGTCCTAAAACAGTAATTCTCTCATTAAAATCAAGTTTCTTAACAGACGAAAGTGTTTTGTTTTCGGCAACGGATTTATAAACCAACCATTGATTTTGACCTGCCGCAGCAACTTGAGGCAAATGTGTTATTGAAATAACCTGATGGAAATTACCCAATTGACGCATCATCGCACCCATTTTGGAGGCAACTTCACCGCTAATACCGGTATCCGCTTCATCGTAAATGAGGGTAGGTAGGTTTTTGTTTTTTGCAATTAAACTTCTAAATGTAAAATTCAATCTGGATATTTCACCACCCGACGCAACTTGAGATAGCAACTGTGGCGATTTTCCTAAATTGGCAGAAAATAATATGTTTACTGTATCAACACCCAAAGGACTTAATTCGCTGTTGCTCGTATCTACTTTGAATTCAATTTGTGCGTGTGGGATAGCTAAATTAACCAAGATATTTTTTGTTTCTTCAGCCAATAACTTACTCGCATTTAATCTGCTTTCTGTTAATTTTTTGGCCAAAACAAATGCGTTTTCTTTGGCTTTTTTTACTTCGTTTTTGAGGGAAATAATTTCGTCGTCAATATTCTGACTTTGTTGCAATTTGATTTCTAGTTCATTTTGTAAATGCAATAATTCATCGGCACTTTCAACTTGGTGTTTTCTGAATAAATTCTGCATTTTTAGCAATCTTTCGTTCAAAGTATCAAGTGCAGCTGGATTTTCTTCTATTTTTTCAGCAATGTTCTCTGCTTCGAAACCAATGTCTTTTAATTCAACAATTGTGGTTTCTAATCTTGTAAATACACTCGAAATAGAATCATTCAATTGCGCAATGGGTTTGATTTGATTCTTTAAATAGTTTAGTTGATCTATCAAACTATTTTCAGCTTCATTAATTTGTTTATTTGCTTGACCCAACGCCTGTGTAATGTTTGAAGCTTGGGTGAGGAGCGTTATTTCTTCTTCAATGGATATTTCTTCTTTTTCAATTGGTTGAAAGTTGTATATTTCATCAAATTGGAACTGAATAAACTCTTTTTCTTTGATAAATTGCGATTGACTTAAAAGTAAAGTGTTTAAATTTTTGGTTGAAGTTGAAAAGTGCGCATATGCTTTTTTGTAATCATCAATCAAGGATTTATATCCCCCAAAATCATCTAACAAGTGAATTTGTTCGTCGGGATTAGAAATAAGCAGCCCAGTATTTTGGGTATGGACTTCAATAAGTTGAGCGCCGAGTTGTTTCAATTGATTTAAATTCGCTGGCGTGTCATTGATGAATGATCTTGATTTTCCATTCGGTAGAATTTCTCTTCGAATGACACATTCATCGTGGTAATCTACTTCTATTTCCTCAAATAATGCTTTTAGTGTTAGGTTTTTAATATCGAAAGTAGCCTCAATAATGCATTTTTCAGATTGATCGGCAATGGATGAATTATCTGCTCTTTGGCCCAAAACCAATCCAATTGCACCCAATAAAATACTTTTACCCGCACCAGTTTCACCGGTAATTGTAGTTAGATTTTTATCAATAGAAATATTGAGTTCTTTGATTAATGCATAATTTTTAATGAGGAGATTCGTAAGCATAGTTGGCTATTTTTAACGGGTAATGATATCATTCATCACCCAAAGTTTTTCATTGATATCTTTTTTATGATAAATGGCATCTTCAAAAGAAGTAAAAGCAATGTCATTGGCAATTACACCCACAGCCACATTTCGTTGTCCTTCAAGTAATGCTTTTACAGCATGCGCACCCAATCTAGATGCCAATATTCTGTCGTTTGCGGAAGGTTTACCACCTCTTTGAATATGTCCCAAAACGGTAACTCTGCTATCAGTATCTGGAAATTTTTCTTGAAATTTCTTCGCCACTTCAAATGCATGTCCATCTTCATCTCCTTCTGCAACTACGAAAATAGAAAATTGTTTGGTTCTAGATTTTTTCTCATAGATTTTCACAATATCATCAAATTCATGTTCTTTTTCTGGGATAAATATTCCTTCGGCACCACCTGCAATACCTGCATAAAGTGCAATATGTCCAGAATGTCGACCCATTACCTCAATAAAGAAAACCCTGTTGTGGGCATCTGCGGTGTCACGAATTTTATCAATTGCTTCAACAGCAGTATTGATTGCAGTATCGTAGCCAATGGTGTAATCTGTTCCATATAAATCGTTATCAATAGTGCCTGGGCAACCAACACTAGGAATTCCAAATTCTTTTTCGAAAATCATTGCACCTGTATAAGTTCCGTTTCCACCAATACAAACCAAACCTTCAATATTTAAAGCCTTCAAATTATGATAAGCCTTTAAACGTCCCTCAGCAGTCATGAACTCTTTGCTTCGTGCGGTTTTTAATATGGTACCACCATATTGAATAATATTGGCCACTGAGGAGGCATCCATTGTGGTAATATTATTTTCAATAAGTCCTTGGTAACCTCCATGGATACCAAAAATTTCAAGGTCGAAATGTACACCAGCGCGCACCACTGCACGGATGCAGGCATTCATTCCTGGGGCATCGCCACCTGAAGTTAAAACAGCAATTCTTTTCACAATATGGTATTCGTTAAATTTTAATAATAAATAATATTCAAATTAAACAAAAAACCCCCGAATGTCGGGGGTTTTTTGTGATATGTGCAAAAAATATTATGGAGTAAATTTTTTGTAATCAAAAATAATAAAATCATTTTGATTTCCTGGAGCAGCTATATCATTTACAGAAGTAATATTCAAAAGGTACAATCCGAAAGTAACACCAGATTGTCCAGTTTTTACCAAATAAACATCACCAACTTTCATTCCTGAAATTTGATCTGTTGCAGTTGCTTTTCCAGCTACCCAAAGATTATAAAGATAAGTAGTACTCGCAGCATTGTTATAATCATTCGAAGTACATTTCACGAACTTAGAACCGTTACCAGATCCCCAAGTGTTAGCCCATTGTGCAGCACCAGAAGGGGTTTTGTCTAATATATCTTTCACACTTGGAGAACCAGAAGAAATAGGAACTGACAACTCAAGGTTGTAAGCACTATTAAATCCTGTTGCCAAAGCATTGTATACTTTTTGATCAGCAATACCATCTAAAGGCAAATCTTCAGGAATAATTGAAGTAGAAAGTTGAGTTGAAGCACTTTCTCCGTTATTGTCATTTGCAGTAAATGTATAAACTACAACATCGCCTACACCACCTTGACAAGCAATAGATCTCGTGAAATCAATGTTTTTAGAAATTAAAGCGGTATCTAAAATAGTTTTTGTTGAACCATTTGCCAATTTAGCAGTTATTACAATGTTTTTCATTGCATCAGAACCAGCAGTTGAAATAACGTTAACAGTAATTACAGAACCCATATTAACTGTACCCGTTGTAGGGTTGTAGTTTGATACAGATTTCAAAGAAATAGTTGGCTTAGGATTTGACGAAGTTTTGTCGCCACAAGATGCCAAAAATGCCATTGAAGCAATTGACAGTGACAAAATAATGTTTCTTAATTTCATATTGTTTTTATGTTTGTTTTATGCAAATTTCGTCAAATCAGCGACAAATGCAAATTTGAATTGTTTTTTTTTATGCAATTAACCTACAAGCAACCAACTTAAGCCTTTTAATATGTCAAAATGTCGGTTTTGCTTTCTGATGTCAGTTGTTTTTATGAATTTCAAATATTTTTTGTCATTCTATCTTTTTTTTGAACAATATAAACCAAGTATTCTATCTTTGGCACAACCATTGAATATAGGTTAACCCTTAAGATGTTTAATAATAAAAATACATTTATCAGATTTAATAGCGAGGAAGATACAGTGGATGAATCTCCAGAGTTTTTGCCATTATTCTCTAAGCAAGAAGAAGACGAAAGCAATAAGATGGAAATTCCTGATGAAATTCCGGTACTTGCTATTAAAAACACAGTGTTGTTTCCAGGTGTAATATTCCCAATTACTGTTGGCAGAGACAAAAGCATCAAATTAATCAAAGATGCGAGTAAAAAAGACAATATTATTGCTGTCGTTTCTCAAATACATCCAGAAGTTGAAGATCCACAAATAGAAGATTTATATACGGTTGGTACATTGGCTAAAATCATCAAAGTAATGAGAATGCCCGATGGAACAACAACAGTTATTATTCAAGGTAAAAGAAGAATTAAATTAGATCAGTTTGTTTCAGCTGAACCTTATTTCAGGGCAAATGCTTCTACTTATCCTGATGCTAATTTTAAAGAAGATAAAGAATACAAGGCAATTGTAAGCTCTATCAAAGATATCTCTTACAACATTATCAACCTCGCGCCAAATATTCCTTCAGAAGCCTCAATTGCAATCAAAAACATTGATTCAAGTATATTCTTGGTTCATTTTGTGGCCAGCAATATGAATATTTCTGTAGGAGAGAAGCAAGAAGTTTTAGAAATAATTCACCCGAAAAAACGTGCTGAAAAAATATTAGAACATATTACCAAAGAACTACAAATGTTGGAATTGAAAGATCAAATCCAAAGTAGGGTTCGGGTTGATATGGATAAGCAGCAACGTGAATATTTCCTTCAACAACAAATTCGTGCAATTCAAGAAGAATTGGGTGGTGATACTCCAGATAAGGAAATTCAGAATTTAAGAGAAAAAGGCGATAAAAAAGCTTGGAAAAAAGAGGTTAAAGAACAATTTAACAAAGAATTAGACCGTTTACAACGCGTTAACCCAGCCTCACCAGATTATTCTGTCGGATTAAATTATTTGCAATTACTGTTGGAATTACCTTGGGATAGCTATACCAAAGATAATTTTGATTTAAAACATGCCCAAGAGGTTTTGGATGAAGATCATTTTGGCTTGGAAAAAGTTAAAAAACGCATCATTGAGTATTTGGCAGTATTGAAATTAAAAGGGGATTTAAAAAGTCCAATAATTTGTTTGTATGGACCTCCTGGTGTAGGTAAAACTTCACTTGGTAAGAGTATTGCAAGGGCATTAGATAGAAAGTATATCAGAATGAGCTTGGGTGGATTACACGACGAATCGGAGATACGTGGACACCGTAAAACATACATTGGAGCTATGCCAGGTCGTATTGTTCAAAACCTTAAAAAAGCAGCATCGTCAAATCCAGTATTCGTTCTGGATGAAATTGATAAATTAGGAAGGGATTTTAGAGGTGACCCAAGTAGTGCTTTGTTAGAAGTTTTGGACCCAGAACAAAATTCTGCATTCTACGACAATTACCTTGAAATGGATTATGATCTAAGTAAGGTTTTATTTGTTGCAACTGCAAATTCTCTTGATACCATTCAGCCAGCTTTGCTTGATAGAATGGAAATCATTGATATCAACGGATATTCTTTAGAAGAGAAAATTGAAATTGCTAAAAAATACTTAATTCCGAAGCAACGCAAAGCCCATGGCTTAAAATCATCTCAGTTTAAAATAAATGATGAAGCGGTTGAATTGATTGTTGAACAATATACGAGAGAAAGTGGTGTAAGGGGATTAGATAAGAAAATTGCTTCGTTGGCTAGATTCAATGCCAAATTGGTTGCCGCTGAAGAATCCTTCAAAAAAGTACTTACAAATAAAGACGTTGAAGAAATTTTGGGTCCTGAAAAAATGGAGCCAGAATTGTATGAAAATAATTTAACAGCTGGGGTAGTTACAGGATTGGCATGGAGTCCTATGGGTGGTTCCGTTTTATTCGTTGAGAGTTCCTTAACTGCCGGAAAAGGCGAATTCAAATTAACGGGTCAACTCGGTGATGTGATGAAAGAAAGTGTGAGCTTGGCGCATACCTTTTTGAAATCGCATTCTGACTATCTAGAACTTGATTCGGCAGTTTTTGACTATTGGAATGTGCACGTGCATTTTCCTGCAGGTTCAATTCCAAAGGATGGTCCTTCAGCAGGTATTACGGTGTTGACATCATTGGCTTCATTGTTTACTCAACGAAAAATTAGGAATAAATTGGCAATGACAGGCGAAATTACATTGCGCGGTAAGGTATTGCCAGTTGGAGGTATTAAGGAAAAGATTTTGGCAGCAAAGCGTGCTGGAATCGAAGATATTATTCTTTGTGAGCAAAACAAAAAGGACATCTTAGACATACCAAAAGATTTCTTAAGTGGCATGACATTTCACTATGTGAAAAACATGTTTGAGGTATTGGATATTGCGCTTTTAGATGAAAAAGTAAAACATCCAATTGACATCATGAAGCCATTAAAAGAAAAAAATAAAAACAAATAAGTTATTTTAGCAAAATGATATTTAAGAAAATTATGTCGTACCTGACTTTTAAAAAGCAGGTTGAGCAAGGTCAAAAAGCCAGTTTTAACTTACGTGCAATGCATGGAATGAACAGAATTTCAATATTGATGTTCTTTGTTGCTATCATTGTAATGATTTTTAAAATTATTAAAAGTTTTTAAAATTCAGAATGAAAATATTTCAAAATGCCATAAAAAGTATTGCATTATTGACATGTTTTTATTTTCATGAGGGATATTGTCAGGTTGAATTGGTTGATAAACAACCCATTCAACTTGATTTTTCAAATAGAGGCATAGATGCTGAGCAACAGCAATCGATGGCTTTGTCTCCACTGTTTTATTTAAATGGCAATCAAATTGCTTCTTTTTTAGATATCTCTTCGGCATTGTCAACCGATAGTATTTATTATCATTCAATTGTTTTGCCAACTTCTCATAAATCGGATCTTGCTTATGGGTATATTTATGAGAATCACTTGCAGAACAAGTTTTCACCAAACCATACATTGTTCATTGTTGGAAATCCAACTAAATTGAAATCAACTAAAATTTCATTGATGTGGGTAGATAGAAATCACGATTTTAATTTCGAAAATGAAATACCCGATACCTTGTACAACGGTGCAACCAAAAAGGCAATTTTATTGGGTCCACATAGCAAGTCTTTGGCAATTGATTTTAAACTATTTCCATTCAATGAATTTCGACAGTTTTCAGCCATGTCCGATGAAGCCATTCAAATGTCGCAAGGCAATCGAAACTATGTTGGAACAAGATATTCATTCAGGGAAACCCGTTGGAATTTGTGGTACAGTGATTTTGTTTTTGAGGGAGATACATTAAGACTGGGTATTAAGGATGTAAATTGTAATGGATCATATAATGATTTAGGAATTGATAAGGTTTTTTTAATGTCGGCTAATACTGCAGAATTCCAAGGAAATAATTCTGTGTCCCTCAATAAAGAAACCATTTTATTTTGGATGGGAAATTCTTTTGCGTTGAGTATTTTAGACGGATCATTGGAAAAAGTATTCATCAAGAAAATAGCCGCAGTAAAAAATGATGCGTCTCTTTCTGTTGGGAAAAAGTTTCCGCGTTTTCGATATTGTGTAGCTGAAAAACCAGTACATAAAAATCAAATTAGAAAGATTAAGAGTCAATTTCTAATCGTTTATGTATGGAGTGCCGAAAATCCTGTTTTTATTCAAGATTCATCAGTGTTACATAAAATCCAGAGAACATTGCCTTCGAATTTCAAATTGTTAATGTTAAATCATGGCGGAAGTGGCAAGTATGTTTATAGATACAATCGGAGATACGATGTAAATTTTCTTCAAGGATTTTGTTCGCCAGCAGTTGCGAAAAAGTTAAAATTACAGAGTATGCCACAGTCATTTGTGCTTGATGAACATCAAAAAATAGTCAAAATTGGCATGAATGCGCATCAAATTCAGCGTTTTATCGCAAAAAACACATTAAGCAATTAACAACTACAAAAAATATTTTGTAATATTGTAATCTATTCTTAAACTATGAAAAGAACCGCAGCCATTGTTATATTAGTAATTTTGTTACTATTATCAGCAGGAACAAACACATTCCTTTATTTACAAGGAACAAAAAATGGTGAGAAAAGCAAAAGCGAACTCGCTATTATGAATCAAAAAGATTCATTGCAAAAAGAGTTATTGAGATTAGAAGATTCTTTAAACAATGTTGTTAAAAATCTTCAAACTGAAAATCAATCTTTAACAACCAAAGTTGGTGATTTAGAAAGCGACAAAAATCCTAAGATTTTAATGGCTTACAGAGAAATCAATAAATTGCGTAGAATGTTATTGAATACAAGTTCATCTTCAAATAACAGTTCAACTACAGAAAGTACATCTACTTCAAGTTCTTCAGGAACTAGTTCATTTGGAACTGGTAAAAAAGGAAACATGGATGAGTTGCGTCGTCAATTGGCTGAAGCAAAGAAGAGAATTACTTTGTTAACGTCACAAATTGATTCATTAACAAACCAAAAAACTAAATTGGTTGCTGATTTGGAAAATGAAACAAACGCAAAACGTGTATTTGAATCTGAAAACATTGAATTGAAACAGCGTTTGGAAAAAGGTGCAATACCTCAATTTGGAACGCTTATTACTATGTCTTACAGTGCCAAAGGTGATGAAGTTTTCAAAGCAGGAAAAGTAGACAGATTTAAAGTTACTTTCGATGTATTAGAAAACCCAATGGTTACGACTCCTGTTGACGAAGAAGTTACCATCAGAATTCTTGCACCAAACGGTGTGGTATTGTCGTCAACGAACAAAACACTTCAAGATGTATCTACCATTTCTACATTGAAACAAACGATTTCTTTTGATGGAGCGTTACAAAAAGTGAAATGGGCTTATCCAGGAAGCAAAGGAAGTTTGGTTGGTAAATTGAATAAAGGTCGTTATATCACAGAACTTTGGACAAGAGGTTTGTTGAGACAAAAGAATAGTTTCGAATTAGAATAAAACAAATTAGACTATAAAACAAAAAAGAGGCGAGAGCCTCTTTTTTGTTTTATGAATGTTTTTATTTTTAAAGTTTTAAAAACCAGGATCACTCGGTAGCATTTTAATTTCTTGCTCGTATTTTAAAGCATTGTTCTTTACAATGTAAGTTACTTTAACTTCGCCAGATTTAAGTAATTCTGCGTATAATGATAAATTTTGAAAGTATGGCATTGTAACCCATTCCATATTTTTGATATCTGTATCTACCAAATTATTATAGGCATGGTTTAATTTAGTACCATCATTGCAAATTACATTTTCTGGCGCTCCGTATCGATTCGTCATTGCAGACAATCTTTTATTGAATGAAATTTTTGAACTGTCACTTGATGTTTTCGATGGATAGAAAACTTCAACCTTATAAATTTGCGTTGACATTGGTGTGTGGTAAAAATACATCTGAACGGACTCGTTTTGAAGTTTTCCGCTAAGTATTGTAAATTGAGATGCCGATTTAATTGTATTTAAGCCAAGTTTATTAAATGTGCCTAATACCTCTTCCTTTGAGCCGATGATGTCATATCCAGCAATTCTTTGGCCGTTTGCCTTTGATGTGAATAGGAGGGTTGTAATTGAAAAAATAGCGATTATAGATTGTTTCATTGATTATTTTTTAAATCTTTGTTAAAGGTAATACGTTATAATGAAAATGGCAACCCTAGGGTTGCCATTTTTATATTTAATTTTTACAAAATTACTTTTTAGATTGAGGTCTCATTTCAATATCAGGATTGTAAGATTTACCAACCCATTTGTAAATTTTAGACTTCATTTTTTCATTCAAGTAATACATTGAAGGCAATAGAATCAATGTTAAGAATGTAGCAAAGCCCAATCCAAAGATCATTGTCCAACTCAATGGTCCCCAAGTTGAAACACTATCTCCCCCAAAATAAATGTGAGGATTAAATTCTGTGAACAAGGTAACGAAGTCCATATTCAGACCAACTGCAAGTGGCACCAATCCTAAAATTGTTGCAGAGGCAGTCAACAATACCGGAGTCATACGTGTTTTCCCTGCTTCAATCAAAGCTTCTTTTAAAGGCATTCCGCGTTCTCTCAAGTGATCGGTGAATTCAACAATCAAGATACCATTCCGGACTACAATTCCCACCAGGGCAATAACTCCGATACCTGTCATGATGATTGAAAATCCCATGTTGAAAATCGCAAATCCAAGCAATACTCCAGTAATAGAGAAGAAGATCTCTGTTAAAATAATAATCGGCTTAGAAATAGAGTTAAACTGAGTAACCAAGATGATAATAATCAACGCAATAGAAGACATTAATGCCGTTCCTAAAAATGCACCCGTTTCTTTTTGTTGTGCTTGCTCACCAGTAAGTTCAACTTCAATATTCGATGGTTTGTTAAACTGAGCAATGGCATCGGTAACAGAAGCTACCACTTCATTGGGTTTGTAACCTTCTAAGACATTGGAAGCCAAAGTAATTACACGTTTTTGGTTAAGTCTCAAAATTCCACCATAGGTGTTTGCATATTGAACAGAGGCAACTGCTGATAAAGGTACTTGTCTCATCATACCGCCTGCAACCATATCTCTGTATGAAATACGCATATTCAATAAGCTATTTAAATCATTTGTTGAAGTTTTTTCAATTCTAACCATAATTGGGTAATCGTCGTTTTCATCCTTGAACTTAGAAGCTTCAGCACCATAAATGCTGTTTCTTAGCATCATACCAATTTGTGCCGTGCTAATTCCCAAACGATTTGCGCGCTCTCTATCAACTTGAATAATTAATTCTGGTTTAGAACTCACAAAGTCTGATTTTAATTCTTCAACACCGGCAATTGATTTGTCGTCGAGGTATCTTTTTAACTTTTGTGAAGTACTCACCAACTCGTTAAAATCGTCACCGCGAATTTCAATATTTACAGCCTTACCAACTGGAGGACCATTTCTTTCCTGTTCTACGGTTATTTCAACACCCGCGAAACCTGTCATGATTGCTCTGATTGAATCTAAGATGGGTCTGGTTGACAAGCCACCACGTTTATCGAATTCTGTGAAGGCAACAGTAATTTTACCTTTGTTGCTGCTTGTAGAACGATCGCCACTGCTTGGATCGGTAGCACCAACGGCAACGTTAGAAATAATACTTTCAACTACTTTTTTGTTATCACCTTTTTCAATTACTTGGAAAACTTTTTTCTCAGCCATTCTTACAACGCTATCTGTAAATTTAGCGTTTGTACCTGCTGGAAGTGT
Source organism: Flavobacteriales bacterium (assembly GCA_947450405.1). Classification (GTDB taxonomy): domain Bacteria; phylum Bacteroidota; class Bacteroidia; order NS11-12g; family UBA955; genus VMCP01. The sequence continues at coordinate 1,765 of CANFVI010000031.1, read as the reverse complement.
TAAGTAAACATAGGTAAAGTTAGGATCACCTTGAGGGAAAAACACAACCGTCGGCTTTCTAATACCAGTAATAATAAAGCTAAGAATAAACAAAACTAAAGTGCCTGCCAAAATTCCAGCTGCTCTTTTGCCGGTTAACGACCATGCAATCAATTTACTATATTTGTTTTGAACTTTAGGCCATCCGTTTTGTTGGAATCTCAAGATAATGTCCTTCAACCAAAAATGGTGAACTACAAATAGTAAGTAAAATAAAATCATTAAATTACCCAAACCAATTCCACCCATTAAGAATCCAAGCAAAATAACTCCTGCAAAAATGATCGAAGTTTTAGCGATGCTCTTTTTAGGCTGAGGATTGTTTATATCGTGTTCTTCTTTGTCCATGAAATCAACCGCAAAAACTGGATTGATAATATATGCTACCAACAAGGAAGCTAACAGTGTAATGATTAAGGTAACAGGTAAAAAGAACATGAATTTACCTACAATTCCTTTCCAAAATGCCAATGGAATAAAAGGAGCGAGGGTAGTTAAAGTTCCAGAAAATACTGGCAAGAAAACTTCACCTGCCGCTTTTTTAGCAGCCTGTACAATAGGTAAATGTTCAGTATGTAAAATTCTATGTGTATTCTCAACAACAACAATTGCATCGTCTACAACAATACCGAGTGCCAATAAGAAAGAGAATAATACAATAAAGTTCAAACTGAATCCTATCATTGGCATAATTAGGAATGCGATAAAGCAAGAAAGGGGAACAGACAAACCAACAAATATTGCATTTGTTGCACCCATAAAGAACATCAGAATGAAAGTAACTAAGATAAATCCAATGATAATTGTATTGATCAAATCATGAACCGTAGTTCTAGTTTGAGTACTTTGATCACCGGTAAATACAACGCCCAAATCTTTTGGAAATGCACCTGACTTTTGTAAGCTTGAAATGATACCACGGCAAGAATCACTTGCTTCAATGAGGTTTTCACCACTTCTTTTTACAATATTTAAGGTAATTACATTTTTGCCTTCTAAACGGGCATAACTTTCTTTTTCTTTGAATCCATCAGAAACTGTTGCAAAATCTTTTAGATATAGAATTGCTCCGGTGTTACTTCTGATAATGATATTTTCAATTGCATTTTTACTTTTGAATTCACCACTTACACTTAAAGATCTTTGCATTTTATCAATGTCGATGTTGCCACCAGAAATACGCATGTTTTCATATTGGATGGCTCTAGTTACATCGTCAACCGTAATGCCTGCAGTTGCCATTCTCGCTAAGTTCAAATTCACTTGAATTTCACGATCTAAAGCACCTACCATATCCACTCTGGTAATACTTGGCAATGACTCAATTTTGTCCTTCGCCATTTCAGCAAACTGTTTCAATTGTTGTAATCCGTAATTTCCATTGATATTCACATAAAGAATAGGCATATCACTGAAATTTACTTCCATTACGGTAGGGTCTGTTTTCAAATCCGAAGGCAAATCACTTTTTGCTTTGTCTACTTCGTCTTTTACTTTTCTCTTTGCTTGTTCAACTTTTACATCGGTATCGAATTCAACAGTAATAATACTGAAATCTTGAATTGATTGACTCTTAAGTTTTTTTACACCACTGATTGATTTGATTTTCTTTTCAATAGGTTTGGTAATCAAATTCTCAATATCTTTTGGTGAAGATCCTGGATATATTGTTTGTACGTAAATTGTTGGGATAACAATATCTGGAAAACGTTCTTTGGGGAGTTTT
>CANFVI010000030.1 GCA_947450405.1 Flavobacteriales bacterium | reverse complement strand
TCAGAAATACTTCCCTTACGACTTAAGAATTTCAAACGATACAATTCCAACGCTTCTGCATTTTCAATTATAAAATCATTTACTTCTTGGGTTATTGTTTCAATATTCTGAATCATGGTACAAATCTAATATTCACTTTTGATGATTGTAAATTTTTCTCTTATTGGTTTTCCCCAGCCCAAAGTATTAATTAATACCTTTCATTTAAATGTATTAAGTATTATATATTATAGCTCTGTGGATATGGTGATAATTCTTTTTATTTGATTTTTTATTTGTGTTTTTTATTTTATAAACACTTATTATATAATTATTTATGATTTTTAAGAACGTTATTTCAAAGGTTTTTTAAATGCCATTTCGAGCATACTTTTTTACATTGTATATAGACAATGTAGTCTATAGAATTAACTAAATTCACAGCATTGCATTTGGCTATTTTTCGTTTCAGTATTATCTAAGTTAATTTAATATTATCCTAAACTTAATTTAAATATTTCACAGCTATTCCACATTGATTGTGTTCTCTAATTTACCATTTATGGCTGTTTCCTTATTATATACCTTTACTTTTTCAGCTACTAAGCCGTCGTCGGTTACGTATATATCCATTTCATTGTTGTTGTTGCTGTCTTCCCATATGTAGTAGTGGTAGGTATCTTGGTCTAAAAGGATATTTTGGTCCTTTTCTAATCTAAATACCTGAACGTAATTTTTACTATTGATGAGTTTAATCTTGAGATTGCTTGTTGTATTATCTTTTATCTTGATATTTAACTGTCCTATTTTGTATTTTATATTCTTATAAAAGGTGTCTCTTTTTGAATTGATATATTTTTGAATGGATATTTCAATGATTCTTTCGCTTGGATTACTGTATATACTAGGATATTGTAATTTATTGTATGATTTATATTGTTGTATCTCTTCTTTGGTATAGAAATGATATTTACTTTGTCTTCGTTTATTTAGAATATAACCAATGGTTTTCTGTTTTTGGATGAGAGTATCCTTTTCATTGATTGCAATTTTGTACTTTATGTCTCCAGTTATTGGTAAATCAATTTTACTTTGATTTATTTTAAAGTTGAGATTGGATCCTTGAAATAGTTTTTCAATGTCGGATGTATCTTGAATATTGATTACTGTGGTATCAATATGATTCACGATATATATTTTTTCCTGTTTAATGATGGTATCTACAATTGATTTTGGTATACCTATATATACAGCCAATGAATCTTGTTTACTCAAACCTCTTTTGATTTCCCTTTTCAATGGGGGATACATGACAATTGAAGTTGTATCTTTCATTGAATCTTTATATAATTGATTCGATTTTATTTGTTGTACAAAATAATCTTCTTCTTTGTCATAAAGGTTGTTGTTATTGATATCATTAAATAAAGTGACCTGATTATCTATGTTTTTTAATCCCCCAAATTTGATGATTCCCTTTTGGCTATTGTCTCCAGGATAGTAAAAACTATCTATTTTAAAATAACTTTTGATTTTATCTTTTGTGGGATTGGGACTTTCATATTTAATGACATAGTTTAAACTGTCTTTGCCTAAAATGATAAAAGGATATTTTCCTGGGTTGTTTTCATTTACATCTGAAATTACATCATTCAAACTAATTGAATTGGTATTTTGTGGTACATTGAAATTTAATACGTTTCTATATTTGTTGAGGGATATATTTTGTTTGTGGGTATAAGGACTAATGCTAATTTCTCCTTTGGTATTTATATTTTCATCGAATGTAATGGTGATGTTTTTTTCTTGGTTTTGTGTTTCAATTTTTACTTTTGTAATTACAGGTGATTTTACATCTTTGTCACCTCCAGTTGGACCAACAGGGTTTGCGCATCTAATAAAAAGAGATGTAATGATGAATCCTTTAGTAATAATCTTGATCATCTTCCAAAATGAATTAAAAGTACCGAAATGTCTGATGGAGAAACACCACTAATCCGTTTTGCTTGTGCAATGGTACTAGGTTGAATTTTCTTAAGTTTTTCTCTGGCTTCCATGCTCATTGATTGTAATTTAGAATAATCGAAGTTTTCAGGTATTTTGATATTTTCTAATCGAATGAGTTTATCTGCTTGTTCTTGTTCTCTTTCTATATACGTTGAATACTTTATATTTATTTCTGCTCTTTGAATTGCTTCAGGGTCAAAAGATTGTATGCCATTGAATTGAGGTATTTTTTGAATATCTGATAAAGTAATTTCAGGTCTCAATAATATTTTTCTTGCTTTTGTTTTTTCGTTAATTTCAGATGTAAGCTGTGGAAGGTATATTTTTCCATCTTCCAATCCGATACTTTCTTTTTGCAGGAGTTCTGTTATTTCGTTTGATTCTCTATTTATTATATCTAATCGCTCCATTCTTTCGTTTGATGCCAAACCTATTTTATGTCCAATAGGTGTTAGCCTTAAATCTGCATTGTCTTGTCGCAAAGAGATTCTGTATTCTGCCCTTGAGGTAAACATTCTATAAGGTTCTTCGGTTCCCTTATTTATAAGGTCATCAATGAGTACCCCTATATAAGCTTCGTTTCTACCAAGTACCAATGTTTCTTTTTCTTGAGCATGTGCATGCGCGTTGATACCTGCCATCAAGCCTTGAGCAGCTGCTTCTTCATACCCAGTGGTACCATTTATTTGTCCGGCGAAGAATAAATTATGTATGGCTTTTGTTTCAAGTGTATCCTTTAATTGTGTGGGTTGAAAAAAGTCGTATTCAATTGCATAACCCGGTCTGAATATTTTCACTTGCTCAAATCCAGGTATTTCTCTCATTGCCCTAACTTGAATTTCATCGGGGAGGGAAGTACTAAATCCGTTTACATATATTTCTATGGTATTCCAACCTTCTGGTTCTACGAATATTTGATGGCGCTCTCTTTCTGCAAATCTATTTATCTTGTCTTCTATACTCGGACAATATCTTGGGCCCAATCCTTGTATGCTTCCATTGTACATGGGACTGTCTTCGAATCCTTCTCTAAGAATATTGTGTACGTTATCGTTTGTGTAGGTTATGTGACAACTACGCTGATGTTCAAGCGATTGCGTTTGATTGGTGTATGAGAATTTTGAGGGATTTTCGTCACCTGCTTGTTCTTCCATCCTGCTGTAGTCTAACGATCTGCCATCTACCCTTGGAGGCGTTCCTGTTTTCATTCTTCCAGAAACGAGTCCTAAAGATTCCAATTGTGCAGTTATTCCCGTTGAACTTTTCTCAGCCATTCTACCACCACCAAATTGTTTTCTGCCTATATGAATGATACCATTCAAAAAAGTCCCAGCCGTAAGCACAACTGTTTTGGATTGGAATGTCATTCCCATCCCACATTTTACACCTGTTGCTTTATTGTTTTCTGTTGTAATTTCAGTAACCGAATCTTGGAAGAAATCTACATTTAAATTTCTTTCTAAGGCCAATCTCCATTCTTCAGAGAATCGCATGCGGTCGCTTTGTGCTCTTGGGCTCCACATGGCAATGCCTTTGCTGCGGTTCAACATACGAAATTGGATCATTGTTTTGTCTGTTATAATTCCAGACATACCTCCAAGTGCATCAATTTCACGGATTATTTGTCCTTTCGCAACTCCACCCATTGCAGGATTGCAGCTCATTTTTGCTATGGTTTCCATATTCATAGTAATGAGAAGGACCTTGCTTCCCATAGAAGCGGCTGCATTTGCTGCTTCACATCCGGCATGTCCGGCACCCACTACGATGACGTCGTATAGATTATTTTTCATATTGTTTCACGTGAAACGGTATTGTTTTTACAAAGTTAATGGGGTAGAGGCCGGATAAAAAAGTCCTAAAAATACACATTTGTTTATTGTGAAATGAGGTTGTATCTGCTTAAACATTCGGCTTCTTTCTCTCTCATTTTCTGAATATCGGCTTCTGATTTATCTTTATATCCAAGCAAATGCAAAAGCCCATGCGATAACACTCTTATCATTTCTTGTTCGTTGCAGCAATTATATTTGATCGCATTCTCTTTGATCCGGTCAATGGATACATATATTTCTCCATCTACAGATGCTTCAATGTCCGATAAATCAAAAGTAATGATGTCGGTGTAATCGTCATGCTGTAAATGTTGCTGATTTATTTCGAGCAATTCATCATCGGACATGAATATATAGGCAATGTTCTCGATTTCATACCCTTCAATATTTGCTGTTTCAGTCAATAATTGTCGGATGTCCTTTCGGTTTTTGCCGTTTAAGAATTTGCTTTTTCCTAAGAATTGTATGTTTTCTGGCATTTTGTTATCGGATTAAATGGATGGTTCCACGTGAAACTTCACGTTTATTTCTGTATTTCGCTTCTATGATGTAAATGTATAATCCCTCTTGAACAGGTTGGTCTTGCGATTTTCCATCCCATCCACTCAGTGCGTCTCCTTTAAAAATGAGTTCACCCCAGCGGTTATAGATTTGCATGATGGCTTCGCCGGGAGAAATGGCGGGATTGGACATTTTAAAAATGGGATTGATTCCATCTGGAGTAAATCCCGATGGTATCAAAGTGGTGTCGAAGGCGCTTGAATCATATCCCAAATCTACTTGGATTTCATTGGAATGACTCCATTCTGTTTTAGCAGGATTGGTTGGTTTGGCAGTGACCCTGTATTTTGTAACTCCATAGCCAGTTCCGTTTAAGGAGAATGTTTGAGCACTTGTATTGCCAATCGTGTTCCAAGTAGAGCCATTCCATTTTTCAATATTGTATGAGAATGGAATGCCTTCTTTTATCCATCCGTTGTATGCATTCCAATTGATTTTCTTGCTTGCCCCCTCTGTCAAGAGGATGTTGTTGTGAAGCGAACTGCTGTCGGCAGCATTGCCGCAAGAATTGTATCGAATTAAGAGAAATTCGGCAATTGTATAGTCTGAATTGTGTGTTAAATCGTTGTATGTAAAAGAGTTGACACCTTTGTTGAAGGGAATGATGTTCGACCAAATGCCAGCGCCTTGGTCTCTTACAAATAACGTGGCACTATCGCCCAATTGCCAACTGCAAACTGCTTGAATTTGCGTTGGAAATTCAACGCTCACCTGTGAGATGCTGGTTTTGGTTAAGGGTTTTGGGAAATCAGGTACAAAGCTGCTTACTATGTTCGATGAAGATGTAATGTTTTTCCCTGTTCTTTTTGAACGAACCATAAATGCAAATGTGGTATTCAGGTATGGTAGGTTATAGGTATAATTGATTGTTGACCCCGATAACCGAACGCATTGAGTGCATTTGTTTAAGGTTAAATCAAATACATACAAATAGTTAGAATCTGTATTCCATCCTACATAAGGTGTCCAACTTAAATTGATTTTCTTTTGGCATTTGTAATTTGTTGGGGTAGAAACCGACAATAAAACAGGGGAATGATATGCACTGATAATGCCCCCATTTCTGCAACTATCAAAAGCAGCTATGGCCAGTTTGTTTCCGGAAGTGGCTGAATTGAAAGTGGTTGTAACAAAGGTATACGTTAAAACATTTTTCTCATCGATTACCGAATTGCTTCCGTTTACAGGATCAACCTTGAATAAACTGTAGCCCATAATGTCGGCGTCTGGGGGAGTGGTCCACCCACCAAAAACCAACTGTGTAACCATGTTTACCGAAACACTATCTGGCTCAATTGCCGACGGTGCAACGTCATCAATCCAAATTTTGTTTGAATTCAAAGTGTCGGTTCCGTTGCAAGAATAAAACGACGAGACATACAATTGCCACTTCTTTTTGTTCGACAACGATACATTTATTGTGTTGGTGTTAAGTGTGTTTGTTTGACCCAATTGTTGAAATGAATTGAAGGAATCGTCGCGACCAAAAATGCGGTAAAATTTGAAAGAATTGCAAGGGTCTGAACTTGGTTTTATGTACAGCGTAACAACGCCCGTAACCTTATCGAGGCAAGCCCTCTGTAAAACAACGGGACTGCTTAAAGCCATTAATGAAAAACTCAATGAAATTGATAAACAAAATACAATGATATTTTTCTTTAAGGTATTCATTTATTGAATTTTACCTGCCATCACCTTAATAAACGATTTTGGATCTAAATAATTTTGTGCTGCGGTTTTAATTTGTTCTGGTGTGATGTTCCAAATGTGTTCAAGTGTATCGGTGAAAAATTGATCGCTGTAATTTCTTAATATTTTTTGTTGAACCTTTGCTGCCAATGCAAAAGGTCCATCAAAGCCTGATCTGAACTGACCACTGTAATAACGTTTGGCTTTTTCCAATTCCTCTTCTGATACCAATTCGGTTCTGAGTTTTTCCATGATTTCTAAAGTGCAATCCAATGCCAGTTGGGCATTTGTGCTGTTCATTTCGCCACTGATAATCCAAGTTCTACCTTGCATGGCTGGTCTGAAATATGAACCAATTCCATAGGTTAAACCTTTTTCTTCCCTGATTTCTTGCATCAATCGGCTGCCAAAATATCCCCCCAAAATCATATTCAATAAGGTAAATGTATGTAATTCAGTTTCATGCAAATTTCCAACGTGCTTAATCAGTTGCAAACTAACCTGAGAACTATTTGGCAAATCGTGGTAAATAATATCTGGGTAATTTCTGTCGCTATTTATTGTTTCGTCATCAATGTTGATTTCGAATTTTGATTCAAAATAGCTGTTATGTAATTTTTTAAGTGCTTCCTGAAGTGCATCATTGCAATCACCCGCAACAAGCAACATGCAATTTCCGGGGTGAATAAATTCATCGCGGTAACCCAGAACATCAGATTTGGTGAGTGATTCAATTTCTTCTAGATGTCCGTGTTTTCCCAATAAATGGTTTGCACCGTAGTAATTTTCTGATGCCAAACGACCTGCCCAATATTGTGGGGTTTGCATTTTTCTTTCGATGGATGCCTTTTTAATGAGTTTGTAATTTTCAAATTCACGGTCTGGGTATTCCGCGTGAATCATATGATTTACAATCCATTCCAAAACCGAAACTGCACATTCTTTGGCACAGCGAATGGTTGCAGTGGCACCAAAAATTTCACAATCGATATTGATACTTGCTCCCAAATGATCGAGGTAATCGATGATTTCTTTTTCACTTTTTCCATCTCCACCCGACAAAATCAAACTGTAAGCTGCATCAGCGATAAACGATGATTTCTGTAAAGATTTTCCATGTGGAAACCACAGCATCATTTTTACAACTCCCAAATTTTCGGTGTGAGAAACGAATAACCTTTGTTTTTCGGTGGTTTGCTCTTGAATTTCAGGAACCGGAAAACTCTTTATCGTGCGTGTATTGGGTGGGTTTTTTCTAAAGACTTGGTTCATGACATTGGTGAATAGTAAATTACAGACATATTTTTTTGCTCAAACGTGGTAGCAGCATGTTGGAGTACGTCGGTTAAATTGAGGTTTTTAACCAATTCAGCTTCTTGGTTTATGCCTTCTAAATTTCCGAGATTCTCAAAATACGCCAATTTTTGCGCGCGGTTCATGGGGTTGATTTGTTCGAAAAGGATATTTGTGTAAGCCTTATTCTTGATTCCTTCAAACGTAAATTCATTGGCATTTCCTTTGGCAATGAAATTTTGCATAGTGTTAAACAATTCAATTTCAACAGTTTCATGCGTTTGCCCCTCGTTGAGAATTCCATAAAGAATAAAAATTCCCTCATCAATTCCCCTGATATAAAAGCACTCAGCGGCGTTACAAATTTGTTTTTCTTTTACAAGAACCTGCTGCAAATCTGAAACTTCAGACCCACCCAACATATCAGAGAAAATATCCAATTCCAAACTTCCCGGCTCTTTGTACGAAGGACCTCTCCATACCAAGAAAACGGCAGGATTGGGAGAAAGATCTGTGGTTTCTAAAAATTTTCTTTCCGTTTGAGGGATGTCTTTTATGTAGTTGTTTTTATTGGTTTCACCTGGTTTTTCTATGTTTTCAAACCATTTTTCACAAAGTGCTTTTGTTTCTTCAAGAGATAAATTTCCTACTATTGAAACAATTGCATTTTGAGGGATATAATGTTTGTTGTAAAACGATTGTACATCCTGCAAGTTTGCAGTTTCCACGTGTAAAATTTCTTGTCCAATTGTTGGCCAACGGTAAGGACTGTTTGTATACAATAAATTTCTGATGTGGTGCCAAAGTTGTCCGAAAGGAGCATTGTAACAGCGTTGCTTAAATTCTTCAATAACAACACCTTGCTGAACTGAAAGTGATTTTTCGTTGATATTCAACGCCATCATTCTATCGCTTTCTAACCAGAAAGCGGTTTCAATATTTTCTAAGGGAACATTGATGTAGTAATTGGTGATTTCATTGGTGGTAAAAGCGTTGTTTTGACCCCCAGCATTTTCTATGGCTTCATCAAAAGATGGAACGTTTTCGCTTCCTCCAAACATCAAGTGTTCAAAGAGATGGGCAAATCCAGTTCTGTTTGAATCTTCATCTCGGGCACCCACATTGTAAAGGGTGTTCAACACAACATTGCTTTCTGATGGGTCGAATTGGTGAACTACCCGCAATCCGTTTTTTAATGTAAAGCGATTATATTTTATCACAATACAAATTTACCTGCTAACTAAGCTGTCACAGGTTTATGTTTTGAACATAAAGTGTAGATGGGTGTTGATTTGTACAGTTTTTAGTAAACAATACTTTTTGCTTGCATTTCGCTGCGAATTCTCCAGCCAACCGGCCATAAATTATTCAGGCCATTTTTAACGCTGTTTGCTGTTCCAAGGTGTAGGTTGTTCCAACGTAAACCCACTGTGCCTTTGTTGTCGGAAATCACGTTTAAAAACTCTCTGCGGTAATATTTGAATGCTTGTTCAATATCCAATTCTATAGTGGGATAAAGATTCAGATCGTCACAGCCCAAGTCAAAAGCGGGTTCAACCTTCCAGTCTCCATTGAAAATTTTACCAATGGCCACCCCCGGATGAACAATAGATGGAATGGTGTTCAATAAAGTGGGATTGTTATCAAACCAAGCGCCAGTTTTCAATGCGTAAGTGCCTTCAGCTCCAGAAAATGCATCCCAATCATTGGCCTCAAATGGCAATGTTAAAATTTCTTTTTTGTTCTTTTGCTTGTTTCCAGACTTGCTCGCTTGGTTCTTTTTGTATTGTGCGAAGTCTTTTTTTGATTGATTTTCAATCACATCAGCTTGATCATTTTCCATGTTATCGCCGTTTTTCTGTATTACTGCAAAAAAGAAACCTTCACCCAACGTTCTATGGGGCATGCACCTGTACATATTTTCTTCGAGGCAATAAAGGTTTTCATGTCCCTCCAAAAGAACCGGAATTGTTTTGGCATTGAGTTCTTTGCAAAAGCGATTTACATTGTCTTCATTTTCTGAGCGATTGAATGTGCAAGTGCTATAAATCAAATACCCATTGGGTTTTAGTGATTTCCAAATATCGTGAACAATGCGTTGCTGACGTTCGGCACAAAGTTGTACATTTTGCATAGACCACTCTCTCACCGCAGTTTCATCTTTCCGAAACATGCCTTCCCCAGAACAAGGTGCATCACAAACAACAATGTCGAATACCTCATTCAATTGACCAAACTGCTTTGCGTCGGCCCTTGTAACCACGGCATTTGCATTTCCCCATTTGCACAAATTTTCGTACAAAATCGCATTCCTACTTTGAATGACTTCGTTGGCAATTAACAAGTCACCTTGGCGTAAAACCGACGAAATATGGGTGCTTTTTCCACCGGGAGCCCCGCACAAATCCAACACTACAGAGCCCGCTGCGTTTTTTTCATTCAAATGTTTAACCAATTCTCCAACCCACATACTGTTACTCTCTTGCACATAGTATGCACCTGCGTGCAACGCAGGATCGGCCGTAAATAAGGGTCTTTCCTTCAATAAAAATCCATCGCTACAATGTGGAATGTTGCTGTGTTCCACGTGAATATTTTGAATTTTATTTCTGTTAATTCGGATGGACGTGCCAACCGGCTCAAGCATAGAATCAAGTAGAAGCTTCACTTCCGATTCTGGAAGTGTTTTGTTAATGAGGGATATAAATTCTTGATTCACAATGTTTTGTTAAGTGTAATTACGAGATATAAAATAAATGTTCTTTGACCGTTTTTGTTTTTGGAGGGAAATTTTTCACAAACAATGAACCAGTTCCAAGTCCTTGAGGCATAGATAATTTGTAACTTGAAACCCATTGGGCAATGTCGGATAAACCAATGTTTCCTTCAAGCGCCGATGTGCTCCACCAACCTATATTTTGTTTGGAAGCTTCATCAATCCATTGATCACAAATGTCAAATCCACCCAAAAGTGTAGGTTTTAAAATAATATATTTTGGAGAAATCATAGATAGCAACACCGCCGCATGATCAAGATTTACACCAATAAGTTCTTCGTCTAATGCAATGTCTATTTTGCTCTTGGCACAAATTTCTCCCATCATTTCAGGCTGGTAGGCTTTTATGGGTTGTTCCAACGAATGGATTTCGAATCTGGAAAGTTCCTTTATTTGAAAAAGTGCGTCATCGGTTAAAAACCCACCATTTGCGTCTAATCTTAACTCAATTTTGAAAGCGTTAAATTGTTTTCTGATTTTTTCAATTAACCTGCATTCTGCGTCAAAATCTAAGGCGCCCACTTTGATTTTGATACAGGTAAATCCTGCATGGATTTTTTCAATGGCCTCTTGGTACATCGAATCGATGTCGTTCATCCAAACCAAACCGTTGATTTTTATACCTTCAAGCCCAGATGTAAAGGCATTGTTTACCCAAGTATTCTTTGTTTCACTTTGTACTTTTAGTTTTTCTAAGCAACAGAATAATGCGAATCTCAATGAGGGATAAGCTTTCCAAGCGTCGAGAATTTCTAATAAATCTTGCGGTGTTAATTTTTGATTTTCAAAAGGTTTGACAATTTCGAGTAAATCTATTTTGCCATCAATGCTTAAGTCGTGTAGGGGAGAGGCTTCACCACAAACAGAAATATTTCCGTCTTTGATCCACAAAAGATATGCTGGTTTTTCGGCGTATTCGCCTCTACTTGTTTTTGCAGGTTTTATAAATTGGAGAATATGTTTTTCAATTGAAATATACATATCAATTTTTTGGCAAACCAATGATATTTAACAAATACCAAACAAAGGAACTGTAAATCATGATCAGCAAAAGAATGGTCAACGATAATTTTTTCAATTGCGGATTGATCATCTCTCTATCGCCTGGTTCCAAACGACGCAAATCTGTGAAATGTGAGCTTAATAAAATTGCAGCGGGAGAAAAAATTCCAAAAACCATAAACATTTCCAGTGAAGTATTTGATTCACTTAATTTAAATATTTCATTCAGGTAATTTAGCATAGAAAAAAAGATGGTTGAAAATCCCAAAATCAATAAAATTCTGTGATAGAAAAGTGTCCATTTTCTTCCCAATCTAACGGCAATGGTTATTTTGTTGCTTAGTTTGTCTGACTCAATATCACGATAATTATTGGTATTAAGCACAGCCATGCTTAGTAAGCCCATTCCAATTGCGGCTAATCCAAAGTTTAGGTTTAAATCACAACCCAATAATTTTGAAATTCCTAGCACTGGAGCCAACCCGAAAAATACAAAAACGAATATATCGCCTAAACCCAAATATGCATAAGCTTTTTTACCAATTGTATAGGTTATGGCGCTGATGATTGAGAGAATTCCCAATCCAATGAAAAAGTAAATGTTGTTTTGATTGATTAATTTGAATTGGAATGACAAGTAGATCATGGATAAACCGCATAGAAAAACGATGCCTGTTAAAATGAAAAGTGCATTTTTCATGGCAGCTTCGGAAATACTTCCTGTTGTTAACATTCGGTCGGTTCTTCCAGCAAGGCTATCTGTACCTTTTTTGAAATCGCCGTAGTCATTTGCAAAATTTGAGAGAATCTGAAGTAAAATGGCGGTGATTAATGCCAAGGTTGAAATTTGCCAATTTGCATGTCCATGCAATTTTGAAATTGCCGAACCCAATAATATTCCTGCAATTGCCAAAGGCAAAGTGCGCAAACGGGCTGATTGTATCCAGGGTTTGATCATAAATTAGAAAACAAAGTTCGTTGAATTATATAAAATGGCTCATTGATAGGGCCAAATTTTTTATAGAATTGCGCAACCGATGGAATCGATGATCCCTCAAAGTCAATTTCGTGGTTCGGAAATTCTTTCGCAACATGGTTGATAATGCCATGCATGATTCCAATTTCTTTGCCAGCTTCCGTTGGGCCAGCGCAGACATAGTGAATCCTTTTCGGTGAAATTAAAAAGATAGCTCCGCCAAGATTTGTTCCGTCATTCGACTTTGCCAAAATGGGATAAATGAGATCATTTTTTTCTAAATTCAAACAAGCGGCTTCGAATCCTTCGTAATCATTAAACCAAACAAATGAATTAAAACTCGCCCAAGCGTCGTCGTAAATTTTGAGGATGTCAACAATTTTGTAGGGTTTTTTATAATAAACCTCAGCTTCTTCGGTGCGTTTCACGTTTTTCAATGCATCTTTATTGAAGCAATCCTCAGGCAAATGTGGGCATTTTAAAATGAAATTGGTTTTCTCCTTGGCCTTTTTGGGTTGACCAAAGAATGGATGAATTTGTAAATGAATTTTTAAGAATTTTTTTGGTATTGCCCTTAAAAAATCTTCGCTCGTTAAAATCCCCGGATTTCCGAAAAGTCCGAGTTGCTGACAAAAACTAGGTTGAAAAACATAATGAATTCCATATTTCTTTCTCCATGGCAATGGAAAAACAGCTTCGTAATCATTCAACACCAAAGCTCCCCACTGTCCGTAGAGTTCTGAATCGTTTTCGTTTTCAAATTCAATATTTGAATAATCTGAAATAGGATCGCAAACACCATCGAGATAACCCGACAATGCGTAACTTAATGAATGTGTACTTGACAAAATACATTGATCCCATTTTTGGGTGTCAATTTGCCAACGTTCTAAATATGTGATGCCCATGATACTATCGTGTTTTTCCATGCTTCCCAACCGTCTGTTTCTGAAACAGATTCATTGTGAAAAATGAAACAAAAATTTCCTTTATAATATTGAAGGGTTTGTTTAAATAAATTACCCAATTGTTTGGCTTGTATCGCATTTATTTTTAAATAGTTTTTGCAACTCACATCCATAATCACAAAAGGATTGATGATTAAATTTGTTTTTTCATTGGTGTCAATATCAAACCAATAATAGGGAACACTGCTTCCACTTCTATATCCAACATTGTCATTGAAACCCATGCTCCAGTCTTGTTCAATGTCCATTTTTCTCAAAATTTGATACGTCTTCGGCAGGGGCAAATGAATATAATGTTGTCGGCTATGAACAATGAATTGCAGTGATATTTCCTCCAGCCAATTTTTCTCTTCGCCATAAATTTCAATTTCTTTTTTTATTTGGTAGGATGGATGAATGCCAATTTCCGAGTATTTAACACTTTCTTGAATCTCTTTTTGAAATTCAATGTTGCTTCTTTTTGCTTGTTTGTTTAATTTACTTTGTTTGCGGTTGCAAAGCCAAAATATTTTTGAGTTTGGGTTTTCAGACAAAATAGATTGAACGGTTTCGCTTGGGGTAAATGAATCGGTTTGCGAAAACAACGATGAAATTCTGTTTGCAAGCGTTTTTGGATATTTTATTGCACCCCCCAATAATTGATAAAGTTGTTTTCCTTTAAACTGGAAACATTGGTCAATGTCGGCAGTTGGAATTATTTGGAATTCCCTTTCTTGCTTTGTTTCAATTTTTAAAAATTCCTTGAGTCTGTCAATTGCAATTTCCACCATTGGAAAAAGATGCATGCATGACTTTACAAATGAAAGGTGCTTAGATTGAATTCTGTGAAACTGATCCAAATGTTGTTGGTTTTTTGAAAGGATGATTTCTTCCAAATTTGACAACAAAAGAAAAATATGCGCAAATACATCAAATCCAATTTCTGAAGGCATTTGAAAATATACCGGACGAAGTGAATATTGATCATGTAATTTAAAATGTTCATTTTCAAAATTGAGTAATGCTTTCATTTGCATGAATACCGAATCCATGATTTCAACTTTT
>CANFVI010000029.1 GCA_947450405.1 Flavobacteriales bacterium | reverse complement strand
GTTGTGGTTTCTAAAGTTTCCAGTTCCATGTTTCAAAGTTAATTATTTTTTTGATTAGTTTGAATCTATTATTAATTTGGGTCAACATCAAAATCTACACGAATGCCTGAAAATCCATTGGCTTGCTGCAACTGATTTTGTGCCCATAATATGTATTCTTTTATTTTGGGGATATTGTCTTTTCCCCGTTCCATTTTCAACAGAAATTGTTGTAAATATAAATTCTTTACTTTTGACACTGATGGGGTTAACGGACCCAACAATCGATCACCAAGCCTACCCCGAATCAAATTATTATAATAAGCAGCTGCCGAAAAAACAGTTTGTTGATCTTTGTGCTTGATTTGAATTTCAATTAGTCGGCTAAATGGAGGATAATTAAAGGTTTTACGCTCAATTAATTCGCTTTCTGCAAGTTCCATATATGCTTCTTGTTTCACCGCATTTAAAACCAAATGATTGGGCTGATAACTTTGTATCATTACCAATCCCTGTTTTTTGCCTCTTCCTGCCCTACCCGAAAGTTGATATAACTGCTGAAAAGCCCTTTCATGAGATCTAAAATCGGGAACGTTCAATAAGATATCTGAGTCAGGCACCACAATTAGGGCAACATCTTCAAAGTCAATACCCTTCGCCAATAATTGCGTACCAACCAAAATATCTATTTCACCCGACTCGAAGGCATTCAATATTTTTTGGAAATCATTGCGTTTTTTGATACTTTGTTGATCAAAACGGCCAATTTTTATTTCAGGGAAAATAATATTCAATTCTTCAACTATTTTCTCTGTACCAACTCCTTTTAGCAAAAGTTCGTTTCCATTGCATGCGGGACAAACTTTAGGCACTTGCTGCTGATATCCACAGTAACTGCAGCGTTGTTGATTGGAACTTTTATAAAAGGTCAAAGCAATATCGCATTGAACACATTGCGTGGTATGTCCACACAATGAGCATTGAATAAAAGGGGCATATCCCTTTCTATTGTGGTAAACAATAATTTTCTGTTTCCTTTTGAGTTTCTCAGTTATTTCTGAAATTGCATGATCAGAGAAAAACCCATTCATTCTATTTTGCTTTTTTAGTTCACTCAAATTGAGTGTCATTAACTCAGCAAATTGCTGTTGTTCGTAGCGCTGATTTAATGAAACATATTGAATGCCATTATCTTTAGACAATTGCAGCATTTCATAGCTCGGGGTGGCAGAACCCATGATGATATTGGCTCCGGTAATTCTCGAAAGTTGAAAAGCCGCGTCGCGGGCATGAAACATTGGGCGTTTTTCAAATTGCTTAAAACTGCTTTCATGTTCTTCATCAATAATGATACAATCTAGTTCCGCAAACGGAGCAAAAATTGCATTTCGCGTACCAATCACAAAATTGATTTCCCTTAACCTAACTTTTTCGTAAAGTTCAGTTCTTTCGGAGGTACTGTAATAATGGTGCCAAACCCCAATTTCATCGGGAATTATTTGTGCTACCCTTGTAACCAAATGCTCGGTTAGGGCTACTTCTGGTACCAAAAACAAAACTTGTTTTCCTTTTTTGAGAGACTCTATAGCGAAATGCAAATAGATCAATGTTTTGCCGGAACCAGTAACACCATGCAATAACACATGTTTATTTTGATCAAACGCAAATTGAATTTCGGCAATAGAAGCCAATTGATTTGTGGTGAAATCTACTTTTTCGCCTTCACCTTGAACTGCATGGAAACGATCTTCGCGTTGTTTGTAAATTTTCAACAACCCTTTCTTTTCAAGCGCTTTTAAAATGGGTTTACCTATAGTTTTATCCTCAGTTAATTGCTTCACATTTGATTTTCGGGAAGCAGAACCCAAAACCTTCATCATGGCTTGAAACTGTTTTTCAGAACTTTTGGCTAAATTATTCAAAGCCAAATTCGCTTCATATTCATTTTCCCAAATATCGGTACATTCTACAATCTCAATAAATTTAGGTTTGTAATTTTCCCTCAATTCTTCTTCCATTGAAATCAAACCCTTCATGTAAAGAGATTTGATATATTTGAGAACAGATTTTAGTTTTAATGAACTTTGAATTTGCTCTACTGCTATGCTTTTATTGGTTAATAGAATAGATAAGATTTCATTTTCACGGGCAACCAATTCAGGTATTTCATCGGGATCAAAATCCGGGTGTAAGGTAATTTTTGTTTGTGATTGTACCCTAAATCCTGCAGGCAATGCTGATGCCAAAATATCGCCCAAGTAACAGAGGTAATATTGCGACATCCATTCCCAAAACTGAATTTGTTTTATTGAAACGATTGGATATTCATCTAAAATATCCAATACATAATTTGCTTGATATCCCTCCGGAGGAACTTCCGATAATTCATAAACAATGCCCGAATAGATCTTTTTAGAACCGAACGGAACCGCTACCCTTTGTCCCACAAAAACCAAATCAACCCATTCTTGAGGCACACGGTATGTGTACATCTTAGGAAGAGGTATCGGTAAAATGATTTTTGCAAAAAGGGTAATTCTTTCAGTCACAACTTAAATGTCAATTAATTCCCGCCATGTTGCCAACAATATCCATTAGATGATGCTCTTCGCGAGCATCTTGTTCCTTTCTTGGTTGTTGCGGCACATTGACCACTTGAACTAGAATTCAATTTGTCTTGTGTTGTCACCGAAGGCGCAGCAACCGAAGTTGGTTGAGGTATATTGTTCGCTTGAGGTGATTTTAATTCAGGATTGGTAGAAGTTACACCTTGTTTGATGTTTAGCAAAATATTATCAATGCGTAGATTTAACGCTTTGTTATTTTCTTCTAATATCGAAATTTTGGTTTCTAAAACAACCACTTTGGTTTCCAAAGCAGCAATTTTGGCATTTAATTCAGCAGTTGTTTGACATGAAGCATTTTGAAAAAATGCGAGACCACATAAACAAATGAAAAACTTCATTAATCTCATCCTTCGAAATTACATCAAAGCAATTAAAAAGGGAATATGGATTTTAAAATAGTGGAGAAGTTATCCAATAAATTGAGCAACCCTACAAATTAATAATAAATGTAAACAAAGGCAGAGCCAAATGAAATGTAATTAAAAACTTAAGCATCAAATCCATTCTCTTGTATTTGTTGGCCCAAGATGTCAAACCAATGGCTGTAACAAAAATTGTGGCAATCAATGTAATAGAAGACCCCAAAATAAGATCAATATTATTATAAAACTTAGCTTTTTGAAAAAAATAAATGCCTAGAAAAATTAAAAATACAGAAATATTGAAAATAACTAACCCTGTTTTCACCCTCGATTTACCAGCTGCAACAACAACAGTATTGTAGCCAAAAATCAAATTCCCTTTATGTCCTGCTATATCTTTTACCACATCTTTGGTAAAAAGCAATGTAAGCAATGTACAAAAGAAATACATCAATTTCCAATCCCAAACTCCGTAATGAATCCAAATTGCAATCAATGGCGCCATGGTTAACAAACTGGCTGAAAGCTCTCTAATTATGGGTTTCTTTTGGAGTTTGTGGGAGTAAAACCAACAGATTATAATATAAAAGAAAAAGAATACTAGGATTTTCTTGGTTGCTAAAAAAGCAAATAAAGCGGCCAAAAAATTAAAAAGCACATAACTATTTGCTAAAAACGTTGTCCCTATTGCCCTCCCAACGAGTGCTGATTTTGGTCTATTTACCAAATCTTTATCAGAATCGTAAAATGAATTAATTACAAATGCCCCACAAAGGGTAAAAATGGTAGCCAATACCATTAAGTGTAATGTGTTATCTAGGATGATTTGCCTGAATGAATATTGGGGACCAAAAACAAACAAGGCCAAAAAATACTGACCCAAAACCATGAGCAACACGTTGTACCAACGAATGATACCTAAGAAATATATAAATTTAATTATTTTTTTGTTGCCTAGAAATGGCATACTTAGATCTTATAAATTACCTGTAATTTATGACCAATAAGCATTTTTTCGGCTTGCTCAAAATCTTGAGTAAAGCCCAAAACAAAACCACCACCACCACTACCACATAATTTTAAGTAATAGGCATTTGTTTCGAGTCCCTTGCGCCAAATTTCTTCAAACTTTTGAGGAATCATGGGTTTGAAATTATCTAAAAAAAGAGAAGAAATTGCTTTTACATTTTCAAACAGTGGTTTGTTTTCCCCTTTAAGGAAAGACTTAACTGCACCATCATTATATTTTTTTAATTGAGTTCTTACTAAATTTCTAAAACCTTCGTCTTTCAATTTTTGAAGGAAAATAGCAACCATTCCTTGGGTTTTTCCAGGACTTCCTGAGTCCATCAAGAAAATAGCACCTTTGCCTTCAATATTTTCTGTTGGCATTCCTACCGCACCCAAATCGCCTTTCCCTTTAATTAAAATTGGCAAATTCAAATAGCAAATAAGTGGATCTAAACCAGAACTCTTCCCGTGAAAATATGATTCAAGGGTAGATAAAATCACTTTTAAATTCGCAAGATTATCTCCTTGCATTACCAAATCAGCAGCCACTTGATCTGTAGCATATTGGTTATATAAAGCGGCAACCAAAGCACCCGAACTACCAACTCCGAATCCTTGAGGAATACTACTATTGAAATACAAACCGTTATTTAAATCGGTTTCAATTTTATCAAAATCAAATGTGCATGGCAAATTGCCATTGGCATCCATTTGTTTCAAATGGGCAACAAACTTGGCAATACTGTTATTTGACGATTGTTGTTCCTCATTAAATTGAGATGAAAACTCAAACTTCCCTTTGAAAAAAGTGTATGGGATGCTTAATCCCATAGAATCTTCTATGATTCCATATTCTCCAAACAATAAAATTTTGGCATAATATAATGACTCTTTTAACATTAGGCTATTTTTTGAGGGGTACCTCCAATATTACTACAAAGGTACGTACCATTTTTGCAGTATACTAACAACTTATTGTCAATAAAGTTTGAAATTTCTTTTTCGTATTGTTTATCATACAATAAATGCACATTTGCTCCGGCATCTAAGGTAAAGGCCAAAGGCAAATTTGTTTCTTCTCTGAAAGTCCAAATTTCCTCCAAAATTGCCAATGTGTTCGGTCTAATTAACGCAAAATAAGGAATAGACGACATCATCATTGAATGCAATTGAAGTGCTTCTGATTCAACCAATGCAATAAAATTTGGCACATCACCACTTTGTAAGTATTGGGTAATTTTAGAAATATTCTTTTGAGCATTCCCAAATCTTGCGGCGGCATAAGGATGATTTTCCAACAACGCATGTCCAGCAGTGCTACTCACCTTCTTCTCACCATCGTCAACAATTAAAACGCAATCTTTCCAATTACTTAAAGAAACGTGAATCTCTTTTTCGAAAGGCACTGCATATAAGTCGCTGCTGTTCAATATTTCAGGATGTTCTCCCCAAACTGCAGGTTTGCCATAAACGCTTCTTGAAGCACTTCCTGAACCCAAACGTGAAAAAAAACTTGCTCTTTCAAAAAACTCAGAACTTCCATTTTCAAACTTACCTTCCAAATCGGCTATACACATTGCCAAAGCGCCAAAACCAGCAGCCGAACTTGCTATTCCGGTTCCATGAGGAAAGTTATTTACCGTATCTACAATAAAGTTATGTGTTTTTACAAACTCACTATATTCTGAAATTCGCTCCAAAAATGCCAATATTTTGGGCTCAAAAGAGGGTTTAGATTCACCTTTAAACGTAAATGTAAGTTTGGGTCCCACTCCGGTAGTTGCAATCATGGTTGTTTCTGCATACAAATCGCTCAACGACCAACTGATACTTGCATTTGCTGGCAATTGCACTCCACCTTCTTTTTTACCCCAATATTTCACCAAAGCAATATTGCTAGGACAACGATATTTTACTTGCATCTGTTTGTTATTCATTAATTACCAAATCGTTCCACTTCACTGTATTGAAATTTTCGAATGCCCGTGGATATGCATCCAAAATTGTTTGATTTACCAAAATCATGTCGCCCCCCCAGGCACCCAACCATTTGCACAACCCTTTATTTACAGGTTTGATTCCTAATAAGTCATAAGTTGTTGGCAGAAACAAAGCTTGAGCCAATAACATTTGATACATTTCCAAACTCGATTCTAAAGAAATCATATCTATTGCACTTTTCGACATTTCTAATATTTTATCAAATTGTGCAGTGTAAAAATCATCTTCTGCAATGTCATTCAATGCATCTTGAACACCCGATAAACTTGCCCTAGAATCTGTTTTTTGGCCATAAAAAACCACATGCCAATTTTCGGTTAACGACTTATCTAATTTCCAATATTTCCAATGAGAATCATCTTCAGTAAGCCAATAAATCAGAGGTTTCTGAAATTTAGCAACAGCCACATCGTAACCGCTTCCCCCAAAAATATCAAATTGAATTTTTAGTGGATCAATATTCAAATAATCTGAAAAAAGTTTAACCAAGGTACTACTACTTCCCAATCCTGAAGTTCTTTCAAATTCCAAAACCGTTTCAATTCGATAGGACTTCCCTTCTTGCCAAAATTCTGAATCTGCCATTTTAAAAATTCCAACAAGACGATCAACTTGGATATTTTCTACCTGAGCAGGATCAACAATTTCAAAATTAGGAAGGATTATTTTCGTTTCAAACCAAATATTTTCATTTAAATCTTTAGCCTGATACATGATAAAATCGGAAAGACCTGTTGGTGTTTCAAACTCCCAAACATGCATCCATTGCCCTAATTTGGTAGGCACTGCCAAGCATTCAAATCCATTCATCACCAGGTATTCACCGGTGATCATAATTTTACCTGGAGCGAAATACGACCGCATTATTTTTTATGTGATGCTAATGAATCGGCTGAAATTCCTCTTATTTTACAAAAAATTTCAACTGCATTGCTAAAACTAACCACTTTATCTTTAAAGTAATTTACAATTTCAACTTTTTCATCATCAGTAGCTTCAAGTTGATTCAAAATATTCAACAAGTGCATTTTCATGTGTCCTTTTTGGATACCACTTGTAATCAATGATCGAACCGCACTAAAATTCTGAGCCAAACCAGCCACGGCAACAATTTCCATCAAGCCTGAAGCATTGGGGTAACCCAAAAGTTCATGCGCAAACTTCACCATTGGATGCAAACTCGTGATACCGCCAACGGTACCAATTGAAAGGGGTATTTCTATCCAAAACTTAAATATTCCATCTTCAGCAGAAGCATGGGTTAAACTGGTATAGCGGCCATCTTTTGCAGCGTATGCATGCGCACATGCCTCTGTAGCACGAAAGTCATTTCCAGTTGCAATAATAACTGCATCAATGCCATTCATGATGCCCTTGTTATGGGTTACAGCCCTGTAAGGCTCAATTGATGCAATTCTAATTGCCCTGCAGAACTTATCAGCAAACTCTTGATTGCCAATGCCACTACCCTCATTGATGTCTTCTATAGCACAAGAAACCTCTGCCCTTACCAAACATTCAGGAGTAAAATTACTCAGAATGCTCATCACAATTGTCACATCAGGCTGACCAATCGCTTCGCGATCATCAACCAATTGTTTCCAAGTTTTTGCAATTTCTTCCAGGCAACTATTTATAAAATTGGCACCCATACTATCGCGGGTATCGAATTTTACTTCAATTTGAAAATAACCAGGTTCGAATTCAGTTTTATCTAATAATGAAATATCTTGAATTCCTCCCCCACGGATTCTCATGTTTTTTGTAATGTCTTCTGTGTGGGTATGAAACAAATGCTTATTACTCTCAAATAATTCAGTCAACCAATCTAAGTCTGTTCCCTCCCATAAAAAGTGAACATGACCCACTTTTACCATTCCAATAACCTCTGTTTTGAATCCACCACGCTCTAACCAGAAATTGGCAGATTTAGAGGCAGCAGCCACAACGCTACTTTCTTCTATAGCCATTGGAATTGCGTACATTTTATTATTAATTAGGAAATTTGGCGCAACACCAAATGGCATATAAAAATTACTAATGGTATTTTCAATAAACTCATCGTGTAATTTCTGCACTTCAGGTTGTGCATGCCAATATCCCTCAATCATTTGACGAGATTCAGTTGGCTCGTTGGTATAATTTTGAATAAGCCATTCTATTTTGGCTTCTTTTGTATATTTACTAAATCCTTTAATTGGTTCGTTTTTCATCATTTTTTTAATGTAAGATAAGTTTGAGCCATTTCAAGTCCTTGAACCTGACTTTCAACAAATGCCAATAATTCTTGTTCTCCCTGCATTGCATATTTCAAAAACAGCGAAGCATGGGCGTATAAGGTTTTGTGAGGTATTGATTTCAAAAAATAATAGCCATCTAAAAAATTATTAATTCCACCTGAAACAATAACTGATTTGGCTTTGATTTCACCAGGGTTGTGATTCAAATTGTCTGTCACCCAGTCAGCCATTTCTAGCGCTGTATGTCCAATATGCGTAGCACTTTCCCAAGATTCCTTGCGAACATCGGTTCTGCGCAAACTTTCAAGGACGCTAAAATTTGTCCCTCCAAATGCTCCAAAATCAACAGCTTCCAAAGGCAATTTCATAAGCGCATTGAGGGACTTGGGTCCGAAACCTTGACCCACTTCTTTCACCATAATTGGAAAATGAAATTTATCAAGCACTCTTTTTATTGTATCAATTGGAGGTGATTGAAACTTATCACCTTCGGGTTGAAACCATTCTTGCAATGGATTTACGTGAATGATAAGTCCATCAGCTTCTAACAAATCAACCAACTCAGAAATTTTATTTTCTTGTTTTAATTCAAATAATTCTTCAATTTGAGCGATCCCTAAATTGGCATAAAGTGGTTGATTTCCAATATGTTTACGAACGGCAAAATCTTTGGCATTTGAAGCATCCACCAATACGGGTCTGCAAGAGCCTAATCCCATTCCCAAACCAAATTCTTTGCAGGCAATTGCCAAGTTTTTATTGATATCTCCAGCCAATTCTGCGCCACCCGTCATGCTACTAATCCAAAGAGGAAATCGCATAATTTTACCAGCCATTTGCATGGGTGGAATACAACCCGATGCTGGATAGGCAGAAAATAAGGGTTCGTAATAAAAACGCGAATCTTGTTCAGATAACTGAGATTGAAAGGCCAATTGAATATGGTCTAGTTTGCGAGTGTGTAACGATTGGTCTGACAAAGTTTTACAAAATTAACAAAAAATGAGGATGGATTGTTTTTGAATTTGACCAAATCCTATAATTTTTCGTTCTTTTTGTGCCTATCGGCGTCTCGAATTGTCTTTTTTTGAATGTTTTTCTCTATCGCTTCGGTTAAATTTACACCGGTTTGATTTGCCAAACAAATCAAAACCCATAAAACATCTGCCATTTCATCAGCCATATCTTGATTCTCTTCATTTTCTTTAAAGGATTGATCACCGTATTTCCTGGCAATAATTCGAGCCAATTCGCCCACTTCCTCTGTTAAAATGGCCAAGTTTGTAAGCTCCGAAAAATAACGTACCCCAACTGTTTTGATCCAATGATCGACCTCGCTTTGAAGTTCGGAAATTGTAATATCCTTCATTTGGCTACTCAAAACGGCGATACAAATTCAGAAAAGTTAGGCAATGCAATATCCTTAGCCGAAAGCACTGGATTTTCAATATTCCAAGGAATATTCAATTCTGGAGAATTCCACAAAACACCACCTTCAGCTTCTGGGTGGTAGTAATCTGTACATTTATAAGCAAAAATGGTATTGTCTTCCAAAGTCAAAAAACCATGTGCAAAACCAGGAGGAATGTAAAGCATGTTATAGTTTTTTTCAGTCAATTCAACACAAACAAATTCCCCATAAGTATCTGAATCTTTTCTAATGTCAAGCGCAACATCTAAAACCGCACCTTTAATTACCCTCACAAATTTCCCTTGAGCAAATGGAGGAGTTTGGAAATGCAAACCACGTAAAATCCCTTTTTGAGAAAGGCTTTGATTGTCTTGAACAAAATTGGTTTCTACCCCATTTTCTTTTAGCACATCTTCTCTAAAACTCTCAAAAAAGTGCCCACGATGGTCTTCAAACACCTTAGGTTTAATCAAATATAGCCCGGTTAATAATGATTCAATTTGCATTTTTAATAATAAAGTGCGTAAAATTACGTTAATTTGTTAACTGAATCACACAAAACCTAAAACTATTTACTATGCAAAACCAACAAGATCGCAACAATAAATCAATATTGTATGCAATTATCATTATCCTATTGTTATTCAATTTGGGATTATTTTACTTATGGCAAAAAGGAAACTCTACAAGAGATGCCTTAACATCAGAAAACACTTCTCTTGCTGGTACAATTAAACAAAAAGAAAGCATATTGGCAGCAGCGAATGCAATGATTGCGCAATATAAATCTGATAGTTTGGCAATGTCATCAGCCAATAAAAAGATTTCTAAAGAACTTGCAGAAAAAGGAAATGAAATTGCCCGTTTGGCATTCCAATTACGCCAAGCAAATTCAAGCAGTAATAAAAACCAAGAATTAATTAATGAATTGACCAAGAAATTAGCTGTAATGGGCGATCGATTGGCTCAACTTGAAAAAGAGAATGTTGAGTTAAAAGAGAAAAATGCAACTTTAGCAACAGCAAATGATCAATTAACAAACGAAAATACTGTGTTGTCTAAAGAAGGCCGCAGATTAAAAAACTTGGCTGCAAGAATTCAAAGTAGTGAAATCAGAATTGAAACATTGAAAAAACAATGGATTACACGAAAAGAAACAAACACAAACAGAGCTAAAGATGTTGAAGCTTTAAGAATTAGCTTTAATCTTGCTGAGAACAAAGTAGCTGAAGCAGGAGAAAGAAACATCTTCATCAAAATTACTGGACCAGAAGGCGTTACTTTGAGTCATGATGGTGAAGGTGGTGTTGCCGAATTATTAGACGGTAAATCAACCAAATACTCATATAAAACCACTGTTGTTTTTGAAAAAGACAGCAAACAAGTTCCTGCAACAGTTTGGAAACCTACTAACAAATTAACCAAGGGTAAATATTCAATTGAATTATTTACAGAAGGTTATTTGATGGGGTCTAGCGTAATTGATTTGAAATAATCAATTATCAATAACATGATTCAAAAGCGCAGGAAACTGCGCTTTTTTTTTGCGCAAAAAAAACGGGAAGATTTCTCTTCCCGAATTTTTACTACTATAAAAATTCAACTACTATTTTTTCTTGTTTTCTACTTTCCCTTGTGGCTTTTCTGATTTCTCTGGCGCATCTAGGTTATTGTCTTTTAAACGCTTTTTAGCATCTGCCAAAATCGTTTTATCGCTAAAATTTTCAATGATTGTATTCCAGGTAACTTTAGCATTGAATAAATCACCCTCTTTTGCAAATGCATCGCCCAAGAGTAACAAAGATTTACCAACCCACAAATCATAAGCATTATAAACATCTAGAACAGCATAGCATGATTCTTTACAAGCTTCAACACTATCAATCGCCAACAATAATTCAGCTTCTAAATACTTCGCTTCAGCACCAAATCTGTTGGTATTGTTTGTATACAAATCCTTCAAAGATGCAAATGCCTTGATTCTATCTCCACTGGCAATATCAGATTTAGCCAAAATCATCTTTGATTCAAATTTCATATCCTCATCAGATGAATTGTCTTCCATCACTTTAGCTGCAACCTTTTTTAATCCCTCCGTATTGTTCGATTTCGAATAACAAAACATCAATGATTTCCATGCCCTACGCTGAATATCTTTTGATTTTGTAATTTGTTCAAGAATTTCAACATATGGCAAAATTTCATCACAAGTTGCATTATTACCATAGATACGCAATACAGACAAGGTTGCATCCTCCTTGTATTCAATTGTGTTTGCTTTAGATACGTATTGATATCCTTCAATCGCTTTTTGAGGCTGTTTCAGCATTTCATACGCCATCGATTTATAAAAATGGGCCGATATTACAAAATTACCAGCTGGCATTTCTTGCAAATAACTTTCAAAACTTTTAGCCGACAATGCAAACTCTTCGCGGTCATAAGCGTTCATTGCAGTTTCATACATCAAACTATCTTCTTCCATTTTGGAAATCCCCAGTCTGGTTGATGCCCATTTGATATAATCTTTTGCCCTTCCGGCATCCGTATAAATGGTTCTCACCATTTCTGCCGCTGATTTTGCTTCATTGGTACCTTGGAATTTATCGTACAAACTTGTGTAAGCACCTACAGATTGATCGATTTTCTTTTCGTTGTAATAAATCTTTCCTAAAGTAGAGTAAGCCCTTGATGTTAGTGCATTGCCAGGGAATTCATTCAAAATTTTATTGTAATAAACCTCTGCTTCACTAAAACGCTTGGTCAACATATATTCCGTGGCAATATCATTGTAGGCGTCAATTGTAAAGCGCGACTTTGGAAAAGCCTGATTTAAACGTTTCAATGCACCCACCTTTTCATCTGATTTAGATAATAAACCGTAAATAATTCCACTTTGGTAAAGTGCATAATCAGCATCGGCACCATTTTTTCCTGAAACATAAGCATATGCTTTTACTGAACTTTCCAAATTTTTTGTCATAATATAACAATCGCCCAATCTTAAGTATGCATCGTGCACCAAACGTTCATCATAGCGCAAACCTGAAACCTTATTCGTGAATTCAGAGAAATACGTGGCAGCATCATTGTAATTTTTCTTAGAAAACTGAATATATCCCAAACTGTAGTAAGCATAAGGAAATACATCAATTTTATTTGATTGTGTCATGTCTAAGAACTCTTTAAAAGCGGTCATGGCAAGATCGGAATTTCCACTTTGCCAAATTGATTCCGCTTTCCAATAACCAGCCTCAGCACAAAATGATTTGTTTGCTTGTTTTTTAATACATTTATCAAATAAATTTATTGCAGCATCCCAATTTCTACTTTTGTATAATTCCATACCACGCGCCAATGTTACCTTTTGATAGATTTCCTCTGTTTGAGGATCTAAGTCGTCAATTCCCTCTAAAATAGCAACAGCTTCTCTATATTTATCCGTATTCAACAATAAACGCGCTTTTAATTTTGATGCTTCTTTCGCATTTGCTGTTTTAGGGAAAAGTTTCATATATTTATCTAGGAGCGTTGTGCTATTAGACTCGCCTAATTGAACTGCAATTTTTGCTTGGGTAAATAATGATATCTCTGCAATTTCTTCATTGAAACCTGTGCGCCATACCTCTGAATAGGCATTCATGGCTTCTCTATAGTTCTTCAATTTCAACAAGGAATTACCCAATTCAAAACTCGCAATTTGAGCCAAACTATCATTATTTTTTGCTACCAATCTGTACAAAGGTAAACTCGAATTATAATCGCCAGTTTTGGCAAAAGCATAACCAACTTCGAATTGTTCTTGTGCCTTCATGCTTTCTGGTGACATACCAGAACGACCAAAAGAAATAGATGCATTTTCAAAATTTTTCTTTCTAAAATAACATTTCCCTTTTAACCATTCGATTTCCTTCAATGCAACTTTACTGCTCGACAATTGATTTAACTCAGCAATTGCTTCGTCATATTTTGATAACTGATAATATACCTGAGCTATATAAAATCTTACTTTTTCAAACTTTTTATCTTTGATAGATTGAAACGCCAATAAAGCATTTTCATAATCTTTTTCCATCAAACAGGCATATCCATAATAATATTTGCTTAAGGTTTGGTATTCTCCACCATGTTTTGAAACGGGCTCAAGCTCTTGTTTCGCTTCCTTGAATTTCTTTGTAAACACGCAACAAAAACCTTTTCTAAATTGAAACTGATCGCGACTATCCAAACTAACACCACCAAAATCAACGCTGTGGTAATAGCTCAATGCCGTTGAGTATTTTTCCTTTCTGTAATAAAAATCACCCAACGCCATGTTGGCCAATGATGATTTTACCGAGTTAGGATTTTGATTTAAAAAACTAACAACTGATGCTACTGCATCATCGTGTTCTGCTTTCAATTTCGACATAGCGTAGTAGAAAGAAGCGTCGGTGTTAACTAAAGCAGGATTGCTATTTCTAAAATATTCATCAAATTGAGAGATAGCAGCATTGTATCGCCCTTCCTCATACAATTCAACTCCCCTATCAAAATAAATTTGAGGATATTGATTAACAGCATGTTGCTGTGCG
>CANFVI010000028.1 GCA_947450405.1 Flavobacteriales bacterium | reverse complement strand
GTACTTGATTTAATAATTTTGGTGCCGTATATTTGTATTGTTATCGTTTATTCGGTAACGCCAACTGTTACGCGCTTTTATAATACCAACAACATCCTGGCCGTGCCTTCTAGCGCGGCCTTGATTTTTTTAAAGCCATATCGTGAAACAATCCCAAAACTTTAAAGCCCTATTTTTTCTTCATATTGCTGTTTTTCTATGGGGATTTACTGCCATTTTTGGCAAACTGATCTCATATGGTTCTACCACACTCGTTTGGCACAGAATGACAATTGCAGCATTCGCCTATTTTCTTCTTCCAACGGTTTGGAAAGGATTAAAAAGCATTTCATTTGCCCATTTTCGTATATTTTTCTTTATAGGAATTATTGTTTGTGCCCATTGGCTTACATTTTACGGAAGTATAAAACTAGGAAACTCAGTTTCAATTACACTTGCTTGCCTAGGTTCTGCTTCATTTTTTGCAGCAATTATTGAACCCATTATTCTCAAATCGAATTTTATAAAAAAAGATATTTTCATCGGTTTGGTTGTTATTGTTGGTGTATTATTTATTAGTTTTTCTCTCCCTGAAAATAACAATGCCAACATTTCATATCCCGCTGCAATAGGAACTGGATTAATAAGCGCCGCATTGGCAGCCTTATTTACGACACTCAATAAGAAAAACATAGAGAAATCCAATCCCTTAACAATTAGCGCCATAGAGATGCTCGCTGGCGCCTTATTGCTTTCTTTTATTGTTCCATTAACTACAGAACATACAATCTGGTATCCTCAAATAGATATTTCAAAGTTTGATCCTCAACATTTACAAAATGGTGCTCTCGATTTAATTTGGGTACTTGTACTTGCTATTTTTTGCACCAACCTTACTTTTTATTTGGGAACGTATTCACTAAAATACCTCAGCGCCTTCACCGCCAATTTAACCGTAAATCTCGAGCCTATATATGGAATTATCTTAGGAATATTAATTTTCCATGAGAACAACGAACTCAATATGAAGTTTTATATTGGCACATTGATTATTATTGGAGCAATATTTATCAATCCAATTTTATCCCTCAGAAAAAATGAAAATTGAAGACATTACAAACATCATTGAAACTAGGCGGAGTCACTTTGCCAAAGAGTTCAATGGCTCTATTGCTCCAAAATCCCTGATAGAAAACTTAATAAATAATGCAAATTGGGCTCCTTCACATAAGTTAACAATGCCTTGGCATTTTATAGTTTTTGAAGGCAATTCCATGCAAATCCTAACCACTAAAATTCTTGAAATTCAAACCTCTAAAAATCCAGAATTGTCAGCGGAAAAAATTTCAAAAATCAAAAATATCCCTCAAAAAGTATCTCATATCATTGCAATTTGCCTTAAACCAAGTTTCAACGTTCCTCTTTGGGAAGAATATTGCAGTATTGGGGCTGCCGTTCAGAACATGTATCTCACCCTAAATACCCAAAATGATTTTGGAGGATATTGGACCACAGGTAACGCAACGAACACCCAAGAAATGAAAAACTATTTAGGGCTAGAAGAAACACATGAACATCTGGGATTCTTTTTCATTGGTGGAATCAACCAAAAAAGAACATTGGCCCATAGAAACGCTGTTAGCGTTGAATGGAAATAAAAAAGCCAATTGAAAATTCAATTGGCCTTCTTATTGTATAAAGATTTAGATTAATACGATTTAGCAAAAACCACCCTTTGTTTTGATGGGTTTCCGGTTAATACACATTTTCCGTCTTCCAATTGATTTCCTAAAGGTATACAACGAATTGTAGCCTTTGTAAGCTCTTTAATTTTTGATTCAGTTTCATTTGTACCATCCCAATGCGCATAAGCAAAACCTTGTTTATTATTAATTACATCTAAAAACTCATCCCAATTATTGGCATCAAAATATCTTTCTTTCCTGAAATCTAACGCTTTTTGAAAGAGTGAATTTTGAATTTCATCTAATAAATTCGAAATAAAAGATGAAATACCTTCCGTTGATACAACTTCTTTGGTTTTGATATCTCTACGTGCCAATTCCACTGTACCATTTGCATAATCTCTAGGTCCCATTGCCAAACGCACTGGAACACCTTTCAATTCCCACTCCGCAAATTTATAGCCAGGTTTGTGGGTATCACGGTTATCCAATTTTACAGATATTCCTAATTTTTTCAATTCATTAAGAATGCCATTCAACCTTTCACAAATTTGATCGTATTCTTCATCTGTTTTATAAATAGGCACAGCAACCACTTGAATTGGAGCCAATTTTGGTGGCAATACTAGTCCTTCGTCATCGCTGTGAACCATAATCAGAGCACCCATTAAACGGGTAGAAACACCCCAACTGGTTGCCCAAACATAATCAAGAGTACCTTCTTTGCTTTGGAATTTTACATCAAATGCTTTTGCAAAATTTTGACCCAAAAAGTGCGACGTACCCATTTGAAGCGCCTTTCCATCTTGCATCATTCCTTCAATACAATATGTTTCGTCGGCACCCGCAAATCGTTCATTTTCAGTTTTCAATCCTTTAATAACAGGAATTGCCATAAATGTTTCTGCAAATTCAGCGTAAACCTCTAACATTTGCTCTGTTTCTGCAATTGCTTCAGTTTTAGTAGCATGCGCCGTATGGCCTTCCTGCCATAAGAATTCAGCTGTTCTCAAGAATAAACGTGTTCTCATTTCCCAACGAACCACATTGGCCCATTGGTTTATCAAAATCGGCAAATCACGGTAACTTTGAATCCAATTTTTATACGTATTCCAAATAATTGCTTCACTGGTAGGTCTTACAATTAACTCTTCTGTTAATTTAGAATCTGGATCAGGAATTAATTTTCCTGGATTTTCAGGGTCGGCTTTTAACCTGTAATGCGTTACAATTGCACATTCCTTGGCAAAACCTTCTGCATTTTTTTCTTCCTTTTCAAACAAGCTTTTGGGAACAAACAATGGAAAATAAGCATTGCTATGACCAGTATCTTTAAACATCTGATCTAATTGACGTTGCATTTTTTCCCAAATTGCATAGCCATATGGTTTGATTACCATACATCCTTTTACAGCACTGTGTTCAGCCAAATCGGCATTGTTTACCAAGTTGTTGTACCACTCACTATAATTCTCACTGCGTTTTATTTTCTCGAAAGCCATCTGAATAATATGAGGCAAATTTACAAAATTCAACCAACTAAAAGGGTTAAACTTACAAAAAGGAATGATTATTAGCGCAAAACAGTTACGTCACCGCTAAATGGATACCATTTACCATCGGTTCCTTTGACATTTACAATGTAAACATATACCCCTGAAGGCACAATTTCAGACTTGTAAATACCATCCCAGCCGCTACCACATCCTTGTCCCTCAAAA
Organism: Flavobacteriales bacterium; assembly: GCA_947450405.1. Lineage (GTDB taxonomy): Bacteria > Bacteroidota > Bacteroidia > NS11-12g > UBA955 > VMCP01. The sequence goes on along the minus strand of CANFVI010000028.1, from coordinate 11,269 downwards.
ACCTTCTCTCCCCATCGGTTAAATATTTTCATGGTATAATTTGCAATAAAAATGCCCTCTGGCTTAAATAATTCATTTAAATTATTTCCATTTGGTGTAAACGCATTGGGTATAAATACCTTAGTTTTCACACCCGGATCATCAATATTACTGCAACTGTTATTAAACCAAGAGCTGTCTGCATCCACAGTTTTATTTCTCAACGCGGTAATCCGATATTCTAATTTAGGCAAACAGTTTAAACTAGGCAATGGGTCTATATAACTCGAATCAGAAGCTGGAATTCTATCAATTTCAACCAATCCATTTCCACTGTTTCTCTCAACAACATACTCTTTAACACCCTCTGCCCATTCAATATATTTATTCCATTGCAATAATGGAAAATATTGATTGGTCAATGAAACATTTAACAAAATAGATTGCGCAACCAAAGAAAATTTACTACTATCACCACATTCATCTATACCTAATACCTTGTATACAGCATTCGCATTATCTACCGCAAATGATTTGTCATTTACCACCAATGAATCAGACTTGGCATTCACAATCCATATACTTTTATTAGAAGATTTATTCTCCTTTCCAACGATCACAAATCGTTCCAAAGGAATTTTATTTTTTATAAGTTGCTGCCATTCTACCCTCACATATTGATCATTTAAAACAGTTACCCGCTTCATTTCAGGCGGCGCAACTTGATTCAAATAAATAGGAGAAACATGACAAGTATCACTCCAACTAAACTCATTTAAACCTCCATTTTGATATGCCTTGACTTTGTAATGATGCACCTTGTAACATTTGATACTTGTGTCAATAAAACTCAAGGTAGATCCATTTACTTCCCCAATGCTATCAAAATTAGACGTCCCAATTTGTCTGTAAACGACATATTTATCAACCAACCAACCTACATAATTGCTCCAATTCAAAATACTCGCATTAACACCTGCTTTACCGCGAAGTTCAATCGTACAATGCTTGTTTAATGTTACTTCCTTTTGGGTAAATTTACACAAATTGGTAGTCGCTATTTTATAACAATCACTTCGATGAAGTGCATTAACACCCCCAATTTGAACCATAGTATCTGTAATATTCGACAATGTACTAATTGGCAAAAATCCAGTCCCTTTGTCAGCATAAACAATGTATTGCGAAAAATCAAATGAAGGATACTTTTTCCATACCAATTCGTGCGTTATATCATTTACAACACTCACCCTTCTCCATGTTGGTTCAAAAGGAATTACTGTATCACCAACCTGAATTGTGATTTCAGAGTTCGCTGTATCCCAACATCCCAATTTATCAGAAATAAAATACTGCAAATGATAAATATCAGATTTTTGAGGGACAAAATTAAACGTCAATCCTGTTTGGCTTGGTAATCCATTAAATAACCAATACGAATTTTGAATGGCTGTATCTGAAAATACCTTTGCATTTGCAGACCAATTTTGGCCCAAACAAACAATATTCGTGTTTGATGCAATTTTAACAGAAGGTTGATTCAGTTTTACTCCGAATTTCAATGTATCGGAGCATCCATTTTTAGATTTGGTTATCAACGCCAAATTGTTACTTTTATTGCTGAATTTATGTTTTATTGAATCACCAAGAATACTAAAATTTTCATTCAGAAAATTCCATTTCACCATGGTAATTGGGGCATCAGAACAAGTGCTCGTTGAACCAAATTGAATGGAATCTCGAAGGCACAATCCTTGTTTGCTAAACTGCGTTTTGGGATTATCAAATACAAAAATGGTATCTGTTGGTTTAATTATTCGTTTACAACCAAATGAATCCTTCAAAATCAATGCTGGCATGTATTTGCCAGGTATACTGTATTTGTGAATAGCATTATTTCCTGTAAGCACTACGCCATCTCCGTAATCCCATTCTTTATATACGGTTTGTGAATTTACACTGTCCTTAAATTGCACAAAGAGTGGCAAACAACCTTTATTTGGACTAAAAGTAAATTTTCCATCTGGCCCAGGAACTAAAATTAAATATAAAAAGGTTCTGGTATTTGAACATCCCAATGAATCTGTAATGGTCAGTGAAATGGTATATTTCCCAGGATTCAAGTATTGGTGACTTGGATGCTGTAAAACAGAAGTGCTATTGTCTCCGAAATCCCAAAGCCATTTCCGGATAGATACATTTGATGACAAACTAGAATCTCTAAAATTGACCAACATTGGGGGACATTTGGTTCCAACCGTGGTATAATTAACCCTAACTTTTAATCTTTGACCAGGAAAATAAACTTGATATTGTTGCTTTGCATAACAATTCGAGCCATCAGTAACAACCACTGTAACGGTGTAATAACCTGAATCAGCGTATTTGTGGTTGATATTCTGAGATGTGTATTTTTTACCATCTCCCATGTCCCAAGAATACATGTAAATGTCAGAAAGTCTCTTCTTGTCAATATAACCCTTTAAATTACTTGTAGAACAAGTATGTTCCCAAATTAGCCTAGTTTTAAAACCAGGACCTTTAATTGGGATAGGAATTAAAGTACTCGGTTCACAAATTGACGTACCTTCTGTTATTAATCTCGCCCAAAGTGTATCCTTAAATGAATTTTGAATGGTGTATTTGGTATTTACCGAAGTAATTCTAAGTGTATCGCCATTACTCAAAATCCACAAATGTTTCTTGTTGGATGAAAAACTACTGTCAATCAAAGTAATATCTGCCGGCAAGCAAGTAGTAGGCCCAGATACAGATCCCTTTAAATTTGACTCCCCTACATCAAAAACAATGCTATCAAATTGTTTACAGTACTTTGTATAATTTACAATTAACTTAACAACATAAACACCAGCTGAATCAAATTTGAAATTAAATGCGGTTTTTCCTACAGCAGTATCTTTTCCATTGATATTCCAATTCACAGTGTTTGCAGGAAATCCATCTTCAGAAAGACTTGCAAAACCAGGAGCACATAATTTCGAATTGAGAACCGTAATCCTCCCAGTTGGAGATGGAGGTGTAACATAATATGGTTTTACAGTATCCCAACAACCACTTGAATCATCCCAAACCCTTAAAATAATATTATGGTATTTTGAAGGATCTAACTCTACGGAGTCAGTATAATACGATTTACCATCAATGAGCCATTTAAAATCAGTATATTTAGATGAAACATTTATCGCATAAAGCTTGTGGGTATTGCAAATATCGTAACTAAATAAAACTCTGGCATAAGCCGCAACTACTTTAAATGAATCAACTTGAAATGCAGTATCAGGACATCCATTGTGATAGGAAATAAGCTGGGGAATAACCCAACCCGTATCTCTATCGTAAGTGTGTTTTACATTTGTTTTGGTATAGGGCGTTGGGAGTTTACCCCAAGGTTTTACCATTGCAGCAGATGCATTGTTCGAAGAATCACCGAATACCCAACGAAAACTATCAATTGTGAAACCCGGATACTTTGTGGCATTTACAAACTTTATTTGGTCGGTATTATTGCAGATCAATCCATGTTTGTCTGTAAAAAAACGAGGGTTTGTTTTCATGCCCACTTTAACCGTAAAGTACTTTTCGGTAATGCAATTCTTGTATGTTTTAACAAAAGCCCTCACCGTATATGTTCCTGTATCCAGAAACAACCGCTTTATCTTTTTTGTGTTGTAAATATCGTTATTTCCATAGTCCCAACCATATCCTATAATTGCGCGATTTGTTGAAACGTTCATATCCCCTACAAACAAGAATGGTGCACAACCCGACAGTGTTCCAATAGGTGTAATTGATGTAATGTTGGTTTGTAAATTCTCGTATACAATTGAATCGGTACAACCATATTCATTGGTAACCACAGCAACAATATCGTTGATTGCTTTATTTCCAATTTTGGTTTTTAGGGGATTAGTATTTCCCAAATAATACCGAGCTGTATAAGAACCCATATCTACCTTTGCAAACCATCGTATAGACTTAATTTTAGCTGTATCTACATAATTAGCTTCAATATCAAATGGAATAGTACAAGGAAATGAATCTGCCAATACTATTTTACCATTGGGTTTTGGATTAATTCTTATGTAATTACTTTTAGTTAATTGTGCCGAACACGACCTAAAAATAGATTGAATTTTCAGGCTAACTGCATAAATACCTGAATTATTATAAATATGCGAAGGAAAAGCCTTGTTTGATTTTGTTCCATCTCCAAAATCCCATTCAAATTTTAAACCACCATTAAACGTACTTTTATTATCGAAATTCACCAATCCTGGACCACAAAATATAGTTTGATCCGCCAAAAAATCTGCTTTCAAAGGTCCCAAATAAAGTCCGTTCACAAATGCAAATGAATCAGTGCAACCCGAAGCATCTGTCACTTTTAAAGAAACTGTGTATGTTCCTAAAGAAGCATATTTATGTCGTGGATTTTTAAGAGTACTCGTAGTCCCATCACCAAAATTCCAAGTATAAGTCAATCCTGTTCCAGTACTTTTGTTTACAAAAGGTATCCAAGTTGGCACAACGCAATCATATCCAGAATCAATACCAAAGGCAGCTACAGGATTTGGATTTACTTGAATAATTTTATTCAATTGTATTTTATCTTGACACCCATGCCCATCAGTAACTACCAACGAAACCGAAAATTGTCCACTCGAATTGTATTGATGACTCGGATTTTTGGTATTCAAAACAGTACCATCACCCATATCCCAACTATATTTTACAATGGCAGTGTCTCCGGTGGTAGATGCTTCATTAAAACTAATTGATTTACCTGCACAAATAGAAGCTGGGGTATAAGTAAAGTTTGCTTTAGGCGACTTATAAGCGGTTATATAATTGGTTTGCGTGAAGGTGGTTTTATTTCCTTTAGAATCGGCAATAGTTAATTTAACCGTGTATTTTCCGGGATTATAATAAATGGCAGAAGGATTTTGTAGAACACTTGTATTTCCATTTCCCAAATCCCAATTCCAACTAACAGCCCCAACTGATAAATCTGTAAATGTTACAGTTAATGGGGTACATCCTTTGGTATTTTTGGCTGTAAATTTTGCTTGAGATTTTAAAATATTAAAATTAAATATTGCAAAAACAACAATAGCAACAATTCGAATGAAGCCAATTATTTTGCGATATTTATCTACACTAAACATTAAAAAACAACAATTTAAGAACCAAGATAGCCTCAATTATCCAAAAAAACAAAAGAGGCTCTCGTATGAGAGCCTCTTTATACTTAAAATTGCAAATATTAACCTCTTAACTACAACCTAAGCTATTACCACAATTCAAACATTTGTAACATGTACCACTTCTTACAGTGATATGTCCACAAACGTTGCAAGCAGGGGCATCACTTTGAACTTCTCTTAAATGATCTTGCATATCTTTTGCTCCGGAAGCCTCTGCTTTAGCGGCACGAGCCATATCTAAAGAAATTGGTTCTGGATTAAATACAGGCTTGAACTCAGAAATAATTGGCGCTTCTGGTGATTTTTCCATAGGCAATAAATCACTCGGTTTTACTTGTACCAAATCTTCACGATTCAAATATTCAAAACCTAATAATCTAAAAATATAATCAACAATAGATGTAGCATTTTTTACATTCTGATGACCTTCAACCATTCCACTTGGTTCAAAACGAGTAAATGCAAATTTATCTACAAACTCTTCCAAAGGAACACCATATTGCAAACCAACAGAAATAGCAATTGAGAAACAGTTCATCAATGAACGGAAACTCGCTCCTTCTTTGTGCATATCAATAAAGATTTCACCCAATGTTCCATCATCATATTCTCCAGTACGAACAAATATGGTTTGGCCTCCTACTCTTCCTTTTTGAGTAAATCCATTTCTACGGTTTGGCAAACGTTTTTTCTCTACAATGTTAGAAAGTTGACGTTTGAACTTCGTATCAGGACTTTCACTCAAAATGCGCTTAGCGGCTTCTAAAACGATATCTGGCGTTAATTCTTCAGCAATGCGAATTACTTTTTCTTTACCAGTTGCATCTTTAGCCATAGCAGCGGTTTCTCTGTCAGCTGCTTCTTTGTCTTCTTTGTCTGCTTCTTCTTGACTTTCAGATTTGTTACTCAATGGTTGGCTCAATTTACAACCATCGCGATATAAAGCATTAGCTTTCAAACCAAGTTTCCAACTTAACTCATAACAAGCCTTGATATCTTCAACTGAAGCTTCGTTTGGTAAGTTAATTGTTTTGCTAATTGCACCTGAAATAAATGGTTGCGCTGCAGCCATCATTCTGATATGGGCAAAAGGATGAATATATCTAACACCGATGTTACCACACTTATTAGCACAATCAAATACTGGCAAATGTTCTTCTTTCAAATTAGGAGCTCCCTCAACAGTCATAGTTCCTACTACAAAGTTGTTGGCTTCAGTAATTTGTTTTCTGTCGAAACCTAAAGTTTGCAACATATTAAATTTAGGATGATTGTATTGCTCAGGAGTGATTCCTAAGTTCTTCATTGTTTCTTCACCCAAGCTGTATTTATTGAAAATAAAGCCAATTTCAAATGCCATAACAGCTTCTGATTCAACTTTTTCCAAATCAGCATCTGTAAATCCTTTTGCTTTTAGCGTTTCATGATTGATATGCGGAGCACCTTTGAAAGTTTGATGACCTTTTGCATAGTTTACAATCGCTGTCACATCAGCTTCTGAATACCCTAAATTTTTCAACGCAAGTGGAACTGTATTATTTACAATTTTGAAATACCCCCCACCTGATAATTTTTTGTATTTAACCAAAGCAAAATCAGGCTCAATTCCTGTTGTATCACAATCCATCAACAAACCAATTGTACCAGTAGGTGCAATTACGGTTGATTGTGCATTTCTAAATCCATATTTCTCACCCCATTGAACTGCTTTGTCCCAAGCATTACAAGCAGACTTCAATAAATAATCTGGGCAATATTTTTCATCGATACAAACTGGCTTAATTCCCAATCCCTCAAAAGCCAAAGGAGTATTATAAGCGGCATAACGATGGTTGCGAATTACGCGCAACATGTTTTTCTTATTCTTTTCGTATTTGCTAAATGTGCCTTTTACTGCTGCCATTTCAGCACTTGTAGCATAAGAAGTACCTGTTAAAATTGCTGTTACTGAACCACAAATTGCGGTAGCTTCTTTGCTATCGTAAGGAATACCAGCTGACATTAATACTGAACCTAGGTTGGCATAACCCAATCCTAAAGTTCTGTAATCGTAACTCAATTGAGCAACTTCTTTACTTGGGAATTGTGCCATTAAGACAGAAATCTCAAGTACAGTTGTCCATAGTCTCGCAGCGTATTCTAAGCTATTAACATCAAATGTACACTCATTTTCATCAAAGAATTTTCTCAAATTCAAAGATGCCAAGTTACAAGCGGTATTATCTAAGAACATATATTCTGAACATGGATTAGAAGCATTGATTCTTCCACCTTCAGGGCAAGTATGCCATTCGTTAATTGTATCGTCGTATTGAACTCCAGGATCAGCACAAGCCCAAGCAGCGTCTCCAATGGTATCCCATACTTGTTGAGCTGGTAAAGATTTCATTACCTCTCCCGTTGAACGAGCTGTAAAATCCCAATCTTCACCTTTTTGCAATTTATCAAAGAATTTATGAGGGATACGTAAAGAATTGTTGCTATTTTGACCTGAAACTGTATTGTATGCTTCACCTTCATAATCGCTTGCGTATCCGCCTGCAATTAAAGCAGCAACTTTTTTCTCTTCCGCTTTTTTCCATGCAATAAATTCCATTGCTTCCGGATGATCCAAATCTAAACAAACCATTTTGGCAGCACGACGGGTTGTTCCACCACTCTTGATAGCACCCGCAGCGCGGTCACCAATGCGTAAGAAACTCATCAAACCACTGCTTGTTCCACCACCAGACAATTTTTCACCAGCACCACGGATTTTTGAGAAGTTAGTTCCAACACCAGAACCATATTTGAAAATTCTCGCCTCGCGAACCCATAGATCCATAATTCCACCTTCATTTACCAAATCGTCGTCTACAGACAAAATGAAACATGCATGTGGTTGCGGACGCTCGTAAGCGCTTGTTGATTTCATTAACTTTTCGGTTGTAGGATCAACAAAGTAATGTCCTTGTGGTTTTCCTGCAATACCATAACTGTTATGCAAACCTGTATTAAACCATTGAGGAGAATTTGGCGCTGATTCCTGATTCAACAATGAGTAAACCAACTCATCATAAAATACTTGAGCATCAGTTGCCGAAGCAAAATAACCATGTTTCTCACCCCAAAAACGCCAGCACTCAGCCAATCTATGAACAACTTGTTTCACAGATGTTTCACATCCCATTGAACCATCAGCTTGAGGCACTCCAGCTTTACGGAAATATTTCTGTGCCAAAATATCTGTTGCTACCTGACTCCAACCAGCAGGAACCTCAACGTTTAACATTTCAAAGACCACACTACCATCTGGTTTTTTAATTACCGATGTTCTGTAGTCGTACTTGAATAAATCAAAAGGAGAAACTCCTTCTTTTGTGTTTAAACGGGCAAATTCTAAGCCGCTGGTGTTTACTGTTTGTTGGTTCATGGTTTTTTTGATAATTTGGTTTAAATTTCTATTTAGTTTTAGGTTTGCTTTACTCAAAAAACTTATTGAGAGATACAAAAATATCAATCTAAAAATAACAAACACGATTCGTTTATCCACATAAATTGAAAAAAACCAATGTCCAAAAGGGTTCAGGCTGTGGAAATAGTTTATTTATTTACCTATCAATAACTTAAATGTAATATACTGATAATCAAAACTATAGTAAAATGGTCATTTCATGCCTTTTTTGAGCCGTTTTTTTTGCCAATGTGCATTGGTCCTCAGTTTTATCTACGTTCACAAAATAAAAATTAAAAAAAGAGCATTTTTCACTTTCTTTGTATACAATTTATTTAATGGTTCTCAATCACCTATTTTCCCAAAAAAGCAACTCTAAAAAATGCATTGCCGTTTTAATTGATCCAGATCAACATGGATCAAAAACAAATGAAATTTTTAAAATTGCACAAACGTTTCACATTGATTTATTTTTGGTAGGAGGCTCACTCGTTTCTTCTGGTATTACGCAAAATTGTGTTACCCAACTTAAAAATATAGGGGCAAAAAATGTTGTGCTTTTCCCCGGAAATGAAATGCAACTCGTAGAAAATGCAGATGCTATTTTATTCATGAGCCTAATCTCAGGTAGAAATCCAGAATTTCTTATCGGGAAACATGTTACTGCCGCACCTTGGATAAAAAAACATAAAATTGAAGCCATTCCTACAGGATACATGCTCGTTGAATCAGGTAAAATTACGTCAGCGCTTTACATGAGTAATACCATACCCTTGCCAAATGACAAACCCGATATCGCTGCTGCTACTGCAATGGCCGGTGAATTCCTTGGCATGAAAGTGATGTATCTTGATGCCGGATCTGGAGCTCAAAACCCTGTAAATCAATCTATTATTCAAGCTGTGAAAGAAAATACAAATTGCATTCTCTTCGTTGGTGGCGGCATCAAGTCTGTTAACGATGCAAAAAATGCTTGGTCAAACGGAGCAGATTATATTGTTGTTGGAAATGGAATTTTCGATAATACACAGTTATTAAGCGAACTTTGCCTTGAAATGAATCAAATAAATTCAACCCTCAATAATCTATAAAAAATGTTTGGATATCCTTTTAAAACAATCTTCTTTAAATCAGAACAAAATAGGCAACAAATTCAATCAGCCATTGAATTACATACTTTTTTAAGTGATGCCAATTATAAAAATACCGATAAAAATGTAAAATCTTTTTACGGTGAAGTGAGCAGTCAAGATTTCAAATTGGAAACAATTATCAAGAAAAAACCACTTGTCAATTTTATTCATGGTGAAATAAAAGGAATCGATAACGAAATGTACATTATCGCAAGACTTGGCTCACTAGAACACCAACGTATTTATGCGTTATTCATCGCAGTTTTTGGAATATGTACCGCATTCCTATTAGAAGCTTTATATAAATCTTCCAATTACTATGCACCTAATTTTTTTAACGACCCAATGAAAACGGCAATGCTCGTAATTGAAGCAATATTGTTTTTCATTATTTATACCAAACACAGGTCTTTCACAAAAAACCTTCAAGCAACAAAAGAATTTCTATTAGAAATTTGGGCAGCTAAGGAAATCACTAAAGAAGACGTACCTCTAGTGTTTCGCTTGCAATAATTGCAGGAAGTTTTTTTCCCAACTATCCACTGGATTTTCAATAATCCTTCCAATTTCATTGTTCCCATAGTGTATAATTACAAGTGGTACACGACTAATTTCAATTCCATCTACCTTGGAATCAATAAATTTCTTATCTTTATCTACCCTGATATAACTAAAATCTTTTTTCTTTATTCCCAAATCATCTAATACATGGGTTAAACCGCCCAAGCCGTAACGCGTATCAGAACACCAATTTCCGCCATAAACATCAACCTTCAATACATTACCAGCTGACAAAATTTCACGAATACTGTCCATCACCAACTTATTGGGTTTATAAGACGAATAATCACTCTGTAATGACCCTAAAAAAACACCAGCATCTTCCTTCGCAACTCCTGTTGAATTTGAAAAATGGGATTGTAATGTTTCATCCAATTGATGAAAAGTTGGGTATTTATTTATAGAATCTCGCATATTCATTTTATTTTGAGGGACACTTACCTGTTTCGAATTCTTCGTTTTCAAACTGCCACACGAAAAAAATGCAGTAATTATTAAAATAGAACCACAAAACATCCATTTTAATTGATTAGAATAATGAGTAATAAATTGCATCTTGAAATGTTTCCAAATTTAATTGAATTTACTCAATTTTAAGACAAAATATTGTCAAATACGTTTAAACAAATACATAAAATTTGGTTACCTTCGCAAAGCCCATGAGCTCAAGCATAGAGCAAATAAAAAAACCCATTCTGAAGGAACTGGAGAATTTCGAAACCCAGTTCAGACAGAGCATGAAAACGAAAGTTCCTCTGCTCGACACCATCATGACCTATATCGTGAAGAGGAAGGGCAAGCAAATTCGTCCCATTTTTGTACTTTATAGCGCGGCTTTATTTGGTGAAATAAACGACAAAACCTTACGTGGAGCTTCTTTGGTTGAACTTTTACATACTGCCACATTGGTTCACGATGATGTAGTAGACGAAAGCTAT
>CANFVI010000027.1 GCA_947450405.1 Flavobacteriales bacterium | reverse complement strand
GCGGTAAGAAAAGCACTTGGAACATTTGTAGTACAACCAAACTCTGAAATATTGGGGATGGAAAATATCAATCAATGGCTATCGCAACCAAATAATCTACAGCAATCTCATGATTGGAATCGAATAGAACAGCCTTATACAGAAAAAGTAGATTCGAGGTACAACCCTTTTACACAAGATCGCAAACCATACGATAGAAATTCTAACCAAGATTGGCAAAAGATTTTAGGTTCAGTTGAACCCCATTTTAACCAACAAACCATTCAATCTTCAATTGGAAATTCACAACAACAAGATGCATTTCCAACAACTGAAAATGACATTGTTATTTTGGGTTGGTTTAACCTCGCTGAAAGGTATGTAGTTGCAAATGTGGAGGGAAATTTGTATATTATAGACAAACGACTTGGTCACCAACACATACTTTTTCAACAGTATTTTCAGCAGTTAGAACAATTAAAAGGAACCACACAACAGTTGCTTTTCCCTAGAAATGTTGAATTATCGCCAAGTCATTTGGCTGTGGCCTTAGAGATCATTGATGATTTGAAATATTTGGGTTTTGATTTGGGTCATTTTGGAGGGAATTCAATACTTGTAAATGGTTTACCAGCACAAATTTCCTCTGCCGATGAGCAAAAACTGATAGAACATATTTTAGAGGATTATTTAAATACCCAAGGTGATTTAAAATTAACCAAACATCAAAGTTTGGCACTGAGCATGTCGAGGCAAGGTGTCAACTATTCTCAAAGTTTCACTTCCAGCGATGAAGTTAAATTTTTAATCAAAGAAATCTTTGCTTTATCCAATCCACAATTTACATTTGACGGCAAGTTGGTTTTTGTAAAACTAACCGCCGAAACCATTTTCGATCTATTTAAAAAACAACGCGTATTATGATTCAAAACATGCCCCCAGGATTGAAAAACATCCTTATCATTATGGGTTTAGGTTCAATGGCACAATTGGCATTGCCAAGAGTTGGAATTGACCCATCACAATGGTTCTTATATTATCCAGATAGTTCGCAATTTAGAATTTGGCAATTGGTAACACATATTTTTTGTCATGGTGGAATTGGGCACATCCTTTTTAATGCATTGGCATTATTTTCATTTGGAATGGTGGTAGAATTGCGTTTGGGAACTCCTAGGTTTTTGAAATTGTTTTTTATCAGTGGTTTGGGTGCCGTTTTGGTTCATTTTATTTGGTTTGGATTTTTTATTTATAGTCAAACTGGCTATTTTTTTCCAAACCATGCGGTTGGTTCAACTATTCCTTATCCTGCAATGCTTGGAGCAAGCGGAGCATTATACGGAGTAATGACAGCTTTCGCTGTTTTATATCCTAATGAAAGCATGATTTTCTTGTTTATACCCTACCCTATCAAAGCGAAATACTTGGTTCCGGTAATTGTAGGCATTGATGTAATTTTCGGTTTCTTAGATTTACAATCAGATTCAATTGCACACTTTGCACATATCGGTGGCGCATTATCTGGATTTATTATCATAAAAATTTGGCAAAAATATAGGAAAGTTTAAATCATGAATAACAAACCATTTACGGTGTTGAACAAGCCATTTAGCCCACTAAACGGTATTGTTGTGAATTTGATTTGGGTAAATGTACTTTTGTTTATCATTCTGAAAATTATCAGTTTTTTTCCTGGAGGAATATTAGTCACAGAAAGTCTAACTTTTGACCCAGTAAAATCTTATTTGCTCTATTTCTATACATTCTTAACCAATATTTTTGTTCATGAGGGATTTATGCACCTTCTGGGAAATATGCTTTGGCTATATTTTATAGGCACCATATTAGAAAATTTAATTGGTGAAAAACATATTTTAAGATTATTCCTTTGGGGTGGACTTTCGGGTACATTTTTATATGCGTTGGTGCTTCAAATTTCTGGAGATTCAAACATGCTTCTTGGGGCATCGGGTGGAATTGCAGCGCTTCTCATTGGTTCGGCAATGATTGCACCAACGTATAGTGTTTTTCTTTTTGGCATTGTTCAAATTGAATTGAAATGGATAGTAATTGTAAAAATTGCTTATGACATTATTGCACTTTTATTACATGCAAATTTTGGCGGCAATTTGGCGCATTTAGGGGGTTATCTATTTGGTTTGGCATATATCACTGAGGTAAAAGGAATGTGGAATTTTCCAAACATAAAATTTCCCTCAAAAAACAGCAAACCTAAACGAACCGCAAAAGTCAATATCAATTCAAATTCAGCGCCAAGCCAACAAGAAATTGATGCAATTTTAGATAAAATCAGTGCGAATGGGTATGATAGTTTAAATGCAAAAGAGAAAGAAAAGTTATTTTCGGCAAGCAAAAATAAATAGTGAAATTACTGATTAAAATATTCAACTTCGTTGTTTTTCCTGTAACAATTATTATAGGTCTGTTGCTTATGGCATCAGGACAAGTTGCATCTTTTTCTCCCAAAATAAGTAGTTTTCTGCCATTAATTGGTCTTGCATTTCCAGTTTTGTTTGCACTGAATTTATGTTTCCTCATATATTGGTTAATTCAATTGAAATGGAAAAGCTTGATTCCCGCAGCATTTTTCTTGTTTAACTTAGGACAAATGAGTTTGTATTTTCAGTGGAATTCAAAACCCGATTTTCAATCTAGGCCTCAAGATTTATGCAAAGTAATTACTTATAATGCAAATTTATTCGGGGCTTTTTCTGATAGTTGGCAACAAGACTCAGTCATAGAAATTATTCAAACCGAGAATGCCGATGTTGTTTGTTTGCAAGAAGTGTATGCAAAAAACGAAACAATGATATCGCTGTTTCAAAGAATGAAAAAACGCTGTAATTATCAATATGGTGTTGTTTATAAACTTACTGAAAATAGACCTTACGGTATGATGATTTTCTCTAAGTATCCTATTCACAAATGGAAACGCATTTCATTTGGAGAAAACACCGGAAATATGGCCATGTGGGTGGATATAAAAATGCACTCAAAAGAATTAGCCATAGATAAAACAATTCGAGTTTATAATGTTCATTTACAATCTTTTAGATTTAATAAATCTGATTATAAAACCATAGAAAATGTCAATTCAAACAAGGAACTCGACAAAGAACACACAGATGGTTTGATTAGTAGAATGAAACTTGCCTACGCGAAAAGAGCAGACCAGACAGAGATATTAACGAATAATTTGGCCGAATGTAAAATTCCAAAAATTGTGGTTGGCGATTTTAATGATGTTCCAGCAAGTCATACCTACCGTAAAGTTTGTAATGGTTTGGGAGATGCATTTGTAAAATGTGGAAGAGGACTAGAAACAACCTATAAAGGGCCATTTCCAAGTTTCAGGATTGATTACATATTATTTTCCGATCCAATGACCTGCATTGGTTATAACAGCAGGTCAAATGTTCCGGGTGATCACAAACTCGTTTCTTCTATCTTTAAAATAGACCAATTATTTTATTAACGGCGCTGCATACGCTGAGCTTCTGCCCTTTGCAATTCAACAATTGTTCTTTGAGCTGCATAGAATTTTGGAGATATCTTCAACGCTTCTTGCAAAGATTGAGCTGCTCCCAAAACATCATGACGGCTGTTTTGCAACAAAGAATTTAAATATAGAAATGCTGCTTTCGCTGGAACTTCTTCTTGAATTTGAGCTTCTAAATGTGCCAATCTTACCTTTTTTTCCATGTTGTCTGGCGCTTTCATTATCTGCTGAATCATTGAATCAACCACAGCAATTTTACCCCTTGCTGTTTCAATAAATGCCATATCCCAATAGTACGTATAATTCTGTGTAGCCTTCCAAAGATCAAAAAACATATTGTACGACAATGTGTCTTTACCTTGTTCAAGCAACAATTTCCCTTTGATTTCTTTCAAATATTCATTGTTATTATTGAGGGATAATCCTTTGTCTACAAAAAACATAGCTGTTGAGGGATTTCGAACCGCCGAAGGATTAACTGCATAGAAATAATGATATAAGGCCAAACTATCATAAGCCCATTTGCCAATGGTTGAATCATTCGCAACCCATTGTGTTAGAATTTGAGCACTGGTAGCATGATCTAACGCTTTTTGCGAAAATTCATAGGACTTTTTAAATGATGACTCATTTTGTTTATTGCCACAAGCAGCGAATAAAATTCCTAAAACCAAGAAAACTGATAAATATTTTTTCATTTTTACAATATTACAAAGATTGAATTAATTGCCTTCAACAACACGTTTTAAATTAAATTCATCTTTCAAAACATGATACGCCATTTCCGCATAATATGCCAACGCATCAATGGTTGGACCTAGGCTATCTGGTTTAAATGCAGAACCTGGAACTCGGTAACTCAACACCACAACATTGTCGCGTGTATTGTATGAAAATTTACCCAAGTGCAAATTCAAATTTACCACCAAAAGCTCTTCCAAAAACTCAGAACGTTTTAATGTTGGTCCATAACAAAATGGAACAGTAATTTGAAAAACTGTTTTATCTTGTTCAAAAATAAAATAATTCCAAGGTGTTGATTGTTTGTCATCCCAAGCATCGATATAAATTGGGGTTTCGTTTTTTAATAATATCCACTGACCTTGTTCATCAGCTTGAGATTCTTCCTTACTTAATCCCATTTCAACTATTGCCAACTCAACAGTTTTAACTAAATCCTTAATTTCCACGAAACAAAGATACTTTGTAAATTTTACTTGAAATAATTCCTACCTGAAATACATGGCTAAATTGAAAGATTAATACAAACCTAAAAATCAAATAATTTGGCTTATAATGAGGAAATTACTATCTTGCACCTCATTACTTAGTGTAAAACTGACACCATGAAAATTTTCAAAACTATTCAACTTATTTTATTAAGTGCAATCATTGCAATTGGTGGATGCAGATCAACCAATGAATCTACATCTAAAACAAATTTAAATGCCCCAGAATGGAGCAAACAATCAGTTATTTACGAAGTAAATGTGCGTCAGCACACCGCTGAAGGCACATTCAAAGCTTTTACAAAAGACATTCCCCGCATTAAAGAATTAGGAGCTGATATTCTTTGGATTATGCCAATAAATCCTATTGGTATTAAAAACCGAAAAGGCACTTTAGGGAGTTACTACAGTGTTAAAAACTATACCGCTATTAATCCTGAATTTGGGAATCTAGATGATTTTAAAGCAATGGTTAAAGAAGCCCACAACAATGGTCAAAAAGTAATTATTGACTGGGTTGCAAACCACACTTCTTGGGATCATGCATGGATTACAGATCACGCTGATTGGTACGAAAAAGATAATGCTGGAAACATCATTACCCAATACGATTGGTCGGATGTTGCCAAATTAAATTACTCGAATACTGAATTAAGAAAGGCAATGATTGAATCGATGAAATTCTGGGTAAAAGAATGTGATATTGATGGATTTAGATGTGATGTAGCTTTTTTGGTTCCGGCAGATTTTTGGACCCAAGCAAGAACTGAATTGGAAGCAATTAAACCTGTTTTCATGTTGGCCGAAATGGAAACCCAAACTGATATCAATCCAAATCCAAAAGAATTTTATACGAATGCTTTTAACGCAAATTACTCGTGGAGTTTTCATGGATTAAGTTCGGAAATTGCATTAGGGAAAAAAACTTACAAAGATTTTCAAAACCACATCAAAAAAACCTACACAGAAACCCCTTCTGACGTATATAGAATGCACTTCTTAACCAACCATGATGAGAATTCTTGGAATGGAACCGTTGAAGAAAAGTATGGTAATAATTGGCAATTATTCAGCGTCTTGAATTATACCTTGCCGCAATCATTCCCTTTGATTTACAGTGGTGAAGAAGCAAACAATAAAAAGAGATTGCAATTCTTTGAGAAAGACCCAATTACTTGGGGTGATACAACTTTATATGGTTGGTACAGGAAAATGAACGCATTAAAGCACAACCAACCTGCATTGGCAAATGGCAAATACGGTGCTCCCACAAAATTCATTAATTTAAACAATTCCGAAGATTTGAGCTCATTGGTTGTTTTCGAAAGAAATATGGATGGGAAATCTATTTATGTAGTTGCAAATATGTCAAACGGAACTCAATCTTTTAAAAATCTAGGTGGTTATGTTCCCAATGAAAAAGACATTTATGTTGCTAGCAAATTTGATAACAAAGCAGGTGAATTTATATTGCCGGCTTTTGGATATATCTTATTTACAGTAAATAATTAAATATGAAGCCGCGTTTATCAATCATTCAAATCGTAAATATGAGTATTGGATTCATGGGAATCCAATTTGGTTGGGCATTGCAAATGGCCAATATGAGTTCTATTTACGAATATTTAGGCGCTGAACCCGATAAATTGCCATTTTTATGGTTGGCAGCTCCACTAACAGGATTATTGGTACAGCCCATTATTGGTTATCTCAGTGATAAAACTTGGCATCCTATTTTAGGAAGAAGAAGACCCTACTTTTTATTTGGTGCCATTTTAAGTTCTATCGCTTTGGTAATTATGCCAAATTCACCACAACTTTGGATGGCGGCTGGATTGTTATGGATTTTAGATTCTTCTATAAATATTTCAATGGAACCATTCAGGGCATTTGTTGCAGATAAATTACCTGAAGAACAAAGAACTTTGGGCTTTTCTATGCAAAGTTTATTCATAGGATTAGGAAGCATTGTTGCAAGCTCTTTGCCTTGGATATTATCTCATTGGTTTGGTGTAACCAATGTTTCCGAAAAAGGTCAAATTCCATACAACGTAAAAATAAGTTTTTATATAGGTGCTGCAGCCTTTATCACATTTGTTCTGTATACCGTTTTTACAACGAAAGAATATCCCCCAACACAAGAAGAAATTGAAGAATTAAAAAATAAAAAAGGTGGATTTGTTCATGGTTTCAAGGAGATTTTAGATGCAATTCTAAAAATGCCAAAACGCATGAAACAATTGGCTTTAGTGCAATTTTTAACTTGGCCAGGATTGTTTTTAATGTGGTTTTATTACACCCCCGCCGTAGGCAACTTTATTTACGGAGGATCGGCCGATGGTTCTTCAACGGTAATTGTAAAAGATTGGATTTCTATGGTTGACCAAAACAAACTTATGTATACCAGAGGAACAGAATTTGCAGGATTAACCTACTCATTTCAAAATATCATTACATTCTTATTTGCATTTTTACTTCCTTTTTTGGCATCTAAATTGTCAAACAAATACACCCACATGTTGTGCTTGCTAATAGGTGGAGTTGGTTTACTATCAATTTATTTTATTGACAAAGACAGTATTTTGGGACTTTATGGAGTAATGGCATGCGTTGGAATTGCTTGGAGCAGCATTTTATCAATGCCGTACAGCATGCTGAGCGGATGTTTGCCCGAAAATAAAATTGGAATTTATATGGGCATATTCAATTTCTTTATTGTACTGCCCGAAATTATTGCCGCATTATTCTTTGGTGATTTTATGAAAAACATCCTTCACAATAACCAAATTTACGGGGTAATGTGCGGTGGTATTTTACTGATAGTGGCAGCAATTCTCACAACCAGAATAACATCTGAGAGTAAATAATCAATTTATTGATGCTGATTGTTTTCTAGCAAATAGAAAATAAAATATCAACCCCAATACAGACGTGCTTAATCCCAATACACTTTCAATGGGTCTGTCTTTGATGAAATAATAGGCGACCCCACTTGTCATTACAAGAAATACAATTGGCGTAAATGGATAACCCCAAGCCTTGTATCCTAAAGGTTTTCCTTGCTTGTATCTCAATACAAAGAGTCCAAAAACGGTTAAAAGGGTAAACAATGATAGTGTGAATGCAACATAATAAATAAGTGATTCGAAATTCATAGTGTACA
Source organism: Flavobacteriales bacterium (assembly GCA_947450405.1). Classification (GTDB taxonomy): domain Bacteria; phylum Bacteroidota; class Bacteroidia; order NS11-12g; family UBA955; genus VMCP01. The sequence goes on along the minus strand of CANFVI010000027.1, from coordinate 6,792 downwards.
TCAATATTAAACTCAAGATACTCTGAGCAATAATAGCAATTCTTGGTGTTCCGTCTTTGGCCGATTTACCCAATAAAGTTAACTTGGGAATACTTGAAAACATAGATTTCATAACCCTCGGCCCAGTAAAAATCATGGAACTAATTGTTGAAATCAGCAGTAAACTAATAATTCCTCCCATTACATTGCCAAGCGAATTACCCAATAAAGATTTAGCCGCAATTAAACCAATTTCCTTATTCCCCACCAATTCACTCATTGGGGTAGAAAGCAAAAAAACCGAGTTCAAAAGAACATACATTACAATAACAATTGATGTTCCCAAAAGGATACTTTTAGATAAGTTTTTCTCAGGGTTTTCAATACTTCCAGCGATATATGAACTGGCATTCCAACCACTGTATGCAAAAGACACCCAAACCAAACTAATGGCAAAAGCAGGCGAAATCATACCACTATGGAACATTTCACTCCAAGCCGCATTGGTTGGCGCAAATGAAATGGCAACGGGCGACAAATAATATCCAAAACAAACAAAAATAAGAATAATGAGCACCTTGGCTAAAGTAGAAATTTTCTGAAATATCAATCCCAATTTCATACTGTAAATGTGTATAAGAGAAATAATTACAATTACACATACAGCCAATAATTTTTCATTTACGGCACCATAAAATCCATGCACGTAAGCACCCAATGCCAAAGAAGCTCCTGCAATTGGCGCGGCAAATCCCACAGTGCTACTTACAAATCCAGCCATATACCCAATAGCCGGATGATATATCTTCGTTAAAAAATAGAATTCACCACCATCTTCTGGCAATCGGCTTGAAACCTCAGCATAACAAAATGCGCCTAACAAAGCCAATATCCCTCCAATTAGCCAAATCATGATAATTGAAAATCCAGAATGAATATCAAATAATTGAAATCCCAAACTTGTAAAAACACCTGTGCCCACCATGTTGGCAACAACCATACTTGTTGCACCCCAGAAATCAATTTTGCGTATCGCCATAAATTTCCTTCAAAAAAACACCATTTATTGCATTGTTTTTGCAACTCCTCAAAATATTTCATTGTTACAAACTTTTATTGACGTTATTTTTGCTGAATGCAATTGTCTGAAAATCGATTTTTTACTGTAGATATCCATACCCATATCATTCCGTCGGATTTACCTCAATGGAAAAAGAAATTTGGTTATGGAGAATTTATTACCCTAGAACACCACAAACCATGTTGCGCCAACATGATGATGGATGGTGAGTTTTTTAGGGAAATTGAAAGCAATTGTTGGGACCCTGAAGCACGATTAAAAGACTGTGGTCACCACCATGTTGATGTGCAAGTTATCAGTACAATTCCCGTAATGTTTAGCTATTGGGCTGAACCAAAACATACCCTTGAAATCTCAAAATATTTAAACGACCACATTGCTGAAGTTTGCAATTTGTTTCCTAAGCGCTTTGTAGGATTAGGAACATTGCCAATGCAGCATACAGAAATGGCAATTAAAGAACTTCGCAGGTGCAAGGAAATTGGATTAAAAGGAATTCAAATTGGATCACACATCAATGATTGGAATTTAAATGAGCCTGCATTATTTCCCATATTTGAAGCCATGCAAGAATTAGATATGGCATTGTTTGTTCATCCTTGGTGGTGGAGTGCAAAAACAAAAATGCCAAAATATTGGTTGCCATGGTTGGTTGGAATGCCTGCAGAAACCTCTTTGGCCATATGTAGTATGATTTTTGGAGGGATTTTCGAGCGATTACCGAAACTTCGCGTTGCTTTTGCTCATGGTGGAGGTGCTTTTCCTGCAACCATTGGTAGAATTGAACACGGTTGGCAGGCACGCCCTGATTTGGTTGCCGTTGACAATATCCATAACCCTAAAAAATATTTAGGCCAATTCTGGTTAGATAGTTTGGTACATGATCCTAAAATGTTAGAAATTGTTGTTGATTTGGTTGGCGCAAACCGGGTAACATTAGGTACCGACTACCCCTTCCCACTTGGAGAAGATAATCCAGGTGAATTGATAAAAACAAGTAAATTCGATCATAGAACCAAAGAAATACTACTCGGCGATTCAGCACTCGAATGGTTAAACATGGATAAAAAATTCTTTATTTAAGGGGTTTCACTTTGTCAATTAATTTTAGTGATTAACCGATATCACTACCCAGAAATTATCCATTCGTTATATTTGTAATATATGAAAAAGTCGGTTTTTAGTTTTTTAGCATTCATTTTGGTTTGCGGATATGCTTTGGGTCAAAATTTGAGCCCTAAAAAAGGATTCTATCCAATTCAAAAAACGCAACGAAAAATGACCCAACTTGCCAAAAACAAGATGTTGATGCAAGGGCAAGAAATGACAATGATTACAAACATGAATATGTACTCAACTGTGCACATTCAAAACCCTGTTTCAGATAGTCAAAAAATTTCTATCACTTTTAATAAAGTTGAAGGCGATATTGAAATCATGGGTAAAAAACAAGATATTCCCGATGCCTCAAAAAATTTCAAACCTATTCTTCTAACCACAAATAATCAAGGTATTATTCATTCAATTACTGGAAGTCCCGAATTGCTAAAACAAATGGAGCAATCATACAGTGGGAGTTTCCAATTGAACAAAACTTTTACTCAATTTTTAAATATAAAATCAATTAAAAATATTGGAGATAGTTGGATAGATAGCAATATGGATGCGGGAAATTCAATGATTACCAAATACATTTATGATAGAAATGAAAATGGAAATGCAATATTGAGTTTCACTACATCTATGATTGTTCAAAGTGATATGAATCAAAATGGTATTGACGTTCACAGTGATTTATCAGGCAAAATGTCGGGAAAGATGACCGTTGATACCAAAACAAACTATATCATTTCAACAGATGGAAATATTAATCTTGAGGGACGAATGGAAATGAATACCCAAGAAATTCCAGTGAATATTAATTCGACGTTTAACGATTCAATTATAAAATAATTCCTTTACTCTTGAAGCTTTAGTGCTTCCGAAATTTCATCGTATTTGTATCCTTTTGACAAAAGGAATCTCTGAATTTTAATCACTTTTTCAAATTCAGTGCCCGTTTTTAATGTTGCTCTTTTTTTGTTTGCAAGATAAATTAAGGTTTCCTTATACGCTTTTGGGTCTATTTCTTCAATCGTATTTTCTATCAGCTTCTTACTAACCCCAGCGGTATTTAATCCCTGAACAATTTTCTGCTTCCCCCAAGATTTGATTTTGAATTTTCCTTTCACATAAGCCTCTGCAAATCGCTGTTCATTTAAGAAATTGCTCGAAATTAGCTCAATTAAAATTTGATTCGCTTCATCTTCGGTTAATCCGTAGTCTCTGCACTTTTGAAATACTTGTTTGTGACTTCTTTCCTGGTAAGCACAATATTTCTCCAGCTTTTTAAGCGCTTCCGACATGGAACTTACTTTATTTGGCTTTTGAAAACTCATACTTTATTACAAAATTAATTAGGAAACAATTTACTTATACAACGAACACCATTTATTGCAAAAAAAAGTCAATGATATGACAAAAATTGTAATGAAACTTTAATAAAACTGACACTTTTTCAGCCAATCTAGTTTGGAATACAGATTGTTAGTTCATAGTTAGTTATGAAAACCGGACAAATATCAGTACAATCAGAAAACATTTTTCCAATAATTAAAAAGTTTCTCTACACAGATCAAGAGATTTTTTTAAGAGAATTGGTAAGTAATGCCGTTGACGCAACAAAAAAACTTTCTACACTTTCTAGGGTTGGTGAATTTGATGATGATATCAACAATTGTAAAGTTGAGGTTAAAATTGACGAAAAGAAAAAAACCATTACCATTTCCGATAGCGGTATCGGAATGACAGAAGAAGAAGTTGAGAAGTACATTACTCAATTGGCTTTTTCGGGCGCAACAGAATTTGTAGAAAAATGGAAAGATAAAGAACCAGATCAAATGATTGGTCACTTTGGTTTGGGATTTTATTCAGCTTTTATGGTTGCAAAAAATGTAACCATCCAAACCAAATCATTCCAAAAAGGATCAGAAGCAGTTGAATGGAATTGCGATGGTTCTACTTCTTATACTTTAGACAAAGGAAAACGTAAAAAACGCGGAACCGATATCATTTTGCATTTAACAGATGAAGATGCCGAAGTATATTTATCTCAATGGAAAGTAAAAGAGCTATTGCGTAAGTATTGCCGTTTCCTTCCTATTCCAGTTGAGTTTGAAGGTGAAGTAGTAAATAATACCAATCCAATTTGGACCAAAAAGCCAGGAGAATTAACGGATGAAGATTATAAAAATTTCTACCAAGAACTTTATCCAATGCAGGAAGCTCCTTTGTTTCAAATACATATCAATACCGATTATCCCTTCAATTTAACCGGAGTTTTGTATTTCCCTAAAATAAATCAAGCATTAGATAACAGAAAAGACAGGGTTCAACTTTATTGTAATCAAGTATTCGTAACTGAAGATGTAAAAGATGTTTTACCTGAATACTTGGTATTGTTACAAGGTGTTATTGATTCTCCAGATATTCCACTGAATGTAAGTAGAAGTGCATTACAAAGCGATTTGAATGTAAAGAAAATTACTTCTCACATTTCTAAAAAGGTGAGTGATAAACTTCAAGAAATTTTCAATTTAGACAGAGCAGATTATGAAAGCAAATGGGAATATTTAGACCTAATTGCAAAATATGGCATGCTTTCAGATGAAAAATTCGCTGAAAGAATGAAAGATTTCTGCTTAGTTAAAACTACTGAAGGCAAATTGCATACCATCCAAGAATGGATTGATCACTGCAAATTAAACCAAACCGATAAAAATGGCGAAACCGTTGTTTTGTATGCAACAGATTTGAGCGCTCAACATATGAGTGTTAAAAATGCCAAGGATATGGGTTATGAAGTAATTCTTCTTGATGGACAATTGGACGTTCATTTTGCAGGATTTGCCGAAGGTAAATTTGAAAAAACCAAATTCAGATGTGTAGACGGTGGTCCAATGGATCAACTTATCGAAAAAGATGTTACCATCGAATCCGTTTTAACCAAAGAACAACAAGAAGAGATTGAAAAACAAGTAAAATCAATCATCAATGAAGTTGCATTTGATGTTAAAATAGAATCAATGCCACCGCAACAAGAGTTCATTTCAATTCATAGAAGTGAATGGGAACGCAGAATGGATGAATATGCAAAAATGGGACAATCCATGCCTTTTGGTGATTTGGGATTGAAAAAACAAACCATGGTTATTAATTCAAACAATCCAATTGCGAGCAAAATATTACAAAAGAGCGAGTCTGAGCAAAAAGAATCAATTCAATATTGCATTGATTTGGCTTTACTTGAGAAACAACAATTGAAAGGTGAGGCGCTAGAACGTTTCATTCTTAAAGCAAAACAATTGTTATAATTTTTCAATTGTTACATAAAAAAGGGTTGGTGAATTCACCAACCCTTTTTTGTTTATTCAACGTTTTTAAACCAATGTAAATACTGATATTTCAGGGTAAATACCCATTCTACCTGGGTAACCTAAATAACCAAATCCCCTATTAACATACAAATGCTGTTTGTTTTCAGTATATAAATCCATCCATTCATTGTATATATATTTAGCTGGACTCCATCTGTAAAATGCAGTATCAACCCCAAATTGTAATCCATGGGTATGTCCAGCAAAACTTGCTTGAATATCTGGCTTGAAATTCAAAACTTGCTGACGCCAATGTGTTGGATCGTGGCTCAACAATAATTTCACAGGAATATCTTCAGTGCCTTTATAGGCTTTTTCTAAATTGCCATACTTAGGGAATTTTCCTAGATTACTCCAATTTTGAATACCCAAAATGGCAATTTTGTCTCCGTCTTTTTCAATAATACGGTGTTCGTCCATTAACAAATCCCAACCCATAGATTTATGATGTTGAAGTATATCTAAGAAATTCTGATGTTTTGCTTCAGGTGTTTCCCATTGCACATAATCTCCATAATCATGATTACCAAGGGTTGAAAAAACTCCCATTGGAGCTTTAATTTCCTTAAAAACGTCAATCCAAGCTTCAGCCTCCTTCGAAGTATCATTCACCAAATCTCCGGTGAAGAAAACCATATCGGCTTTTTCATTCATAATTAAACTTACACCTCTTTTTACCGCTTCCCTATCCCAAAAACTACCCGAATGAATATCTGAAATTTGTACTATTTTCAAACCTTTGAATGCTTCTGGTAAACCATCTATTTTTAAGGTTCTACGTCTAACAATATAATTATGAGCCCCTTTAAAAATACCCCAAACCGCAGAACTAATAAACAAAGCACCAATACCTAATGCCATGTAATTTAAGAATTTCAAACGTGAAATACCATCATTTGTGGTGTTTTGAATGATCTCTTTTTTAGTAGCATACTGAAATGCCCAACGAAAAAGTCTAATCAAATCATCAAAAAGCAAGAAAATTAACCAAATCAGTTTAACAATAAATATAATTAGGACGACAGCACCAAAGAACTTTAAAAAGGATGAAGGTTGTAAATGTATCACCCTAATTGCAATGAAAACCAAATACATGAATATCGAATATCCCCAATAAATGATTTTAGCCTTTTTGATTTTGGAGGGACTTGCGTTTCGCATTAGAAATTTGATTCCTTGCCAAACGTATAAATCAATTCCAATAAAAATTAAGAAGAAAGTTATAGGACCGAATAGTTTGCTCTTTAACATTACATG
>CANFVI010000026.1 GCA_947450405.1 Flavobacteriales bacterium | reverse complement strand
TGAATTATTAGGAAAAAACATGAGCCAATCCTTGACTATACAACCAAGCACGTATATCGAATTGGGTGAGATTTTCATGATAGATTTTCAATACAATTTCACCCGAAATAGCAATACCAGTGAATTGAATGAATCCTTTAAAAATGTAAACTATGTTCAAAGTGTTTCGGCAGGTATTAATCTTGGACCATTCAATAAAACAACGTTTGATAAAAAAATAAAAACCAAAGACGAAAGCAATGGTTGGAGTTTGTCGGTTGATTACGAAGCCAACTTTAGGCAACAAACATCCATTTATAACGTTCCAAACAATAAGTTAGTCAACGGTCAAATTAGTTATACGTATAAAAAGGAAAGAGAAGTTATTTTCAGTTTAAAAGTGAATGACTTGTTGAATCAAAACATAAGTTACTCTCGATTTGTGTCAGGAAATCAAATTTACGAAACAACAAATTCTGCATTCAAAAGGTATTTATTATTCAATGTAGTTTACAAATTTAAAAACAAACCTAAAAGTTCAACCAATAACGATACATCAAATGAAAGCGGTTCAATTAAATAAAAAATCATTAGTTTGGAGTATCCTATTTTTGGTGACTTCGGGTTTGAGTGCGCAGTTTTCGGATTCTTTTACAATTTATTTTACGAAAACTACCAATATTCACAAGCAATTGCCTAATGAAGCGTGGGTGGAACAAATAAAGAAAGACATTCCTAAATTTAAGAAGGAAAAATATATACTCATTGGTAAAAATGGGGTTTCAACTTATAGAATTAGTCCTGACAATGAAAGCAGTATCACATTGCCAGAGTGGCTTGTTCCATCGGCTGCCAATGAGGTTATACTTTATCCGGACTCTTTAAAATTGAAAAAGGATATTGCAGGTAGCGAATTCCTGATATGTGATTCGCATTTTAATTTTAAATGGAAAATCACCAATGATAAACGCAATATTGCGGGTTACAATTGCAGAAAGGCAATTGCTAAATTTCAAGATAGTATTCTTATTTATGCTTTTTTTGCAGAAGAATTGATAGGTTCACAAGGACCTGAAGTCATTCATGGGCTTCCAGGAGTAGTTTTGGGACTTGGCATACCTATGTTTTATACCAATTGGTTTGCCGAGAAAGTCGTGCTCAATGCAAAAGGCTATGATCCGAAATTACCCCTTAAAAAGAAGCAAAAACAATATACAAAACTCATCTTGCATACTGAAATGGAAAAATTATTCGGAGGTCGTTGGAATCCCGATGCCGAAAAAATGTATTGGAAATTGTTTTTTTAAGATTTCAATGCCAATTGACCACAAGCTGCATCAATGTCTTTACCGCGGCTGCGTCTAACATTTACAATGAGTTTCTTTGCAATTAAACTGTCGGCAAATGCATCCAACCTACCTGTTGGTTGGTAGTCGGCCAATGTAATTGGATTGTATTCAATTAGATTGATTTTTGAAGGAAATTTTCTTGCAAAAGTTGCCAATTCTTTTTCTTCCTCAACGCCATCATTTACTCCGGCAATTACCGTATATTCTAAAGTAGGCCTGTTGCCAGTTTTATCATACCAATACGCCAAAGATTCAGCCAGCATTTCTAAATTATTAGAATCGTTTATTGGCATAATGGCACTGCGTTTTGCATTGTTTGCAGAATGTAAACTTAACGCCAAATTGGTGCGTACACCATCGTCGGCAAGTTTCACAATCATTTTGGCAATACCAGCTGTTGAAAGTGTTAACCGTGTTGGTGACATTCCCAAACCTTCAGCGCTTGTAATAATATTCACACTTCTCAAAACATTGGCATAATTGAGTAATGGTTCACCCATACCCATATAAACAATGTTATCTAAACGTTTTCCATGGTGTTTTTCAGCAAGTTCGTTAATCTGCCAAACTTGATCAAAAATTTCAGCCGCGGTTAAATTTCTGCTTCTTTTTAAATATCCAGTTGCACAAAATTTACAATCTAAGCTGCAACCAACTTGGCTACTCACACAGGCTGTTGTTCTTGACATTGATGGAATTAATACGCCTTCAATTTTATTGCCATCGTGTAATTCAAAAACAACCTTAATGGTTCCGTCGTTTGAATATTGCGAAGTAATAATTTCTGTTTTGTGAAACGTGAAATTTTCTGATAGTACTGACCTTAAATCTTTCGATAGATTTGTCATTTCGTCAAAACTTCTGGCTCCTTTTTGCCAAAGCCATTGCCAAATTTGTTTGGCACGAAATGATGGTTGCCCCAAAGTTTTTAATTCTTCGGATAACTCAGTTAAATCTAAATCACGAATGTCTTTTGTCATGCAAAACGGTTAAATTATTTCAAACTTAACCTGTCCCTCAAAATTATTTTTTTCTATAAAATAAGCTGATTGGAATTCCCGTAAGAGGAAATTCTTCTCTCATTTTATTTTCAATGAAACGCGTATAACTTTCAGCTACATATTGTGGCAAGTTACAGAATAGCGCGAAGGCAAGTCTTTTACTTGGCAATTGTGTAACATACTTAATTTTAACAAATTTACCTTTTCTGCTTGGTGGAGGGGTGTTTTCCATAATAGGCAAAAGATAATCGTTCAATTTTCTTGTTGGAATTTTTTGAGTTAAGTTGGTATGCACATTCAAAATGGTTTCCATTGTTTGGTATAAACGCTGTTTGGTTACAGCAGAAATATACAAAATTGGAACATCTACAAAAGGTGCAATTTGGCTTTGAATGTGAGCGGTGAATTCTAGATGCGTATTTGTTTCTTTTTCAACCAAATCCCATTTGTTTACAAGTATAACAACTCCTTTTCCAAGTCTGTGGGCCATCCAAAATAAATTCTGATCTTGTGATTCTAGCCCTAGTGTAGCGTCAATAACCAAAACCACTACGTCTGAATTTTCAAGTGCTCTTAACGAACGCATTACAGAGTAGAATTCAATATTTTCGCTAACTTTACTTTTCCTACGAATACCGGCGGTATCAACAAGAATTACTTCTTTGCCATAAGCATTATAAATTGTATCAATACTATCTCTAGTTGTACCTGCAATTTCAGTAACAATGTTTCTATCTACACCAATAAGGGCATTGATTAAACTACTTTTACCAACGTTTGGTCTACCTACAATAGCAATTCTAGGTAAGTCTAATTCATGATCGCTAAGGGGTTGTTCATTTTTAAGATGTTCAGCAACCGAATCTAACAATTCTCCAGTACCTGATCCGTTTGCTGAAGAAACTTCATACAAGGTATCATATCCTAGAGAATAAAAGGCTGATGATTCTAATCTCAATCTATCGTTATCTACTTTATTTACACAAAGCAATACGGGTTTTTTGCTTCTGCGTAAAATTTTTGCAAACTCCTCGTCCATTGGATTCACATCCGTTTGAACATCCACTACAAAAATGATTACTGAAGCTTCTGATATTGCAATATGAACTTGGTCGCGAATTGCTGCTTCAAAAACGTCGGACGACAATGGCACAAATCCACCAGTATCAATTACTGTAAAGTCTATACCGTTCCAATCGCTACGTCCATAATGACGGTCGCGTGTAACTCCACTAAAATCATCAACAATGGCTTTTCGCTCTCCTGTAAGGCGATTAAATAATGTGCTTTTTCCTACATTTGGGCGTCCAACAATGGCAACAATACGACTCATCCCGCAAAGATAGTGGAATTAAGCGAATTTAATGGCAAAACCGGGAATCAAATGCTTGAAGAAATTGATTTTGAATGTATTGAATTGGTGTTAAATCAAATTTAAAATAAATGTCAAATGGTATTGCATTTTGAATAAATTGGAAGGAATTCCATTTTTTTAAAAAAATGTTGAATAAAAAATGCGCTATCAATGGTACTTTGGCCATTGATATTTAACTTTGTAACTATTCAATGTCAGAAAAAAAATCAGTCATTATCATTGGCGCAGGTCCTGCCGGATTAACTGCGGCTTATGAATTGACTAAAAAAGGAAATAAAGTCACGGTAATTGAATCTACTGGTTCGGTTGGTGGTATGGCTAAGAGTTTTGAACTTTTTGGCCAAATTGTTGATTGTGGACCACATAGATTCTTTTCAAGTGATAAAATTGTAAATGATCTTTTTCATGAAGTTGTAGAAGATGATTATACTTTGGTAAACAGATTAACAAGAATTTATTATAAAAATAAGTTTTTTGATTATCCCTTAAAATTGGGAAATGTATTAAAAAATTTATCACCACTTGAAATTGTACAAATTTTATGGAGTTATGCCGTTCAGCGCGTATTTGGCAAAAAAAATCTAGATACTTTTGAAGATTGGGTAACAGATAAGTTTGGCAAGAAATTGTTTGAAATGTTTTTTAAAACCTATTCAGAAAAACTTTGGGGAATTAGATGTGATCAAATTGATTCTGATTGGGCGGCACAGCGAATTAAGAAATTGTCACTGTACGAAGCAGTAAAAGCAGCAATATTTGGAAACAAAGGAAATAAGCATAAAACATTAGTAGATCAGTTTGCTTACCCAAAACATGGAACGGGTGAGGTTTATGAAAAAATGGCAAGGTCTATTATTGATAAGGGTGGTGAGATTTTATTCAATAAAAAAATCAAAAATATAGAGGTCGTTGATAAAACAGTTCAATCACTAACCGATGAAAATGGCATTGTTTATACAGCAGATATTATCATCTCTACGATGCCACTTACATTATTGCTTCAGGGAATGTCGGTAATTGACCAAGAGGTTTTGGATTTATCTAAAAAGTTATATTTTAGAAATACCACTTTGGTTTATTTGGAGGTTGATAACAATCAATTGTTTCCAGACAACTGGATTTATGTACATTCACCAGAGGTGAAACATGGACGAATTACCAATTTTAGAAATTGGTGTCCAACAATAAACAAAGAAAAAGAGACTACCATTTTGTGTATGGAATTCTGGAGTTTTGACCACGAAGAACTTTGGGGTTATTCAGATGATCAGTTGGCAGAATTGGCAGCAAAAGAAATTAGAACATTGAATTTAATTCAACCTTCTTCTAAAATTTTAAATACTTCGGTGATGAGAATTCCAAAATGCTATCCGGTTTACGAAACTGGATACATGGAAAACTTGCAACCCGTAATTGATTACCTGAAGGGCTTTAAGAATTTATATCCTATTGGCCGTTATGGTTCATTTAAATACAACAATCAAGATCATTCAATTTTAATGGGTATTTTGATTGCGCGTCAAATTGAAACTGGAAGAGATCAGAATTTATGGAGTATCAATACCGACTCTGATTACCAAGAAGAAACAGAAATTAATTTAACTGGTTACAATATATAAATAAAATTGTTGCCAATTTTGAAAAAGCCCTTGCAATCCAAGGGCTTTTTCATTGGAAGTGAAAATCAATTTCATTTGTATTGACTGTAATTAATCTTAAATTCGCATTACAAATGCAAATTTCTATTATAGCAGCAATAGGTTCGAAAAATGAATTGGGTGCTAACAACCAATTGCTTTGGCATTTGCCAATTGATTTCAAATGGTTTATTGAAAAAACAAAAGGCAAACCAGTAATAATGGGTCGCAAGACCATGGAAAGTTTGGGCCGACCATTAAAAAACCGTTTGAATATTGTTTTGAGCAGGCAGCTAAATGAGGTTGCCGATGGGTTTGTGTTGGTTAAATCATGGGATGAGGCTTTTGAGATTGCAAAGCAGTCTGAAAGTAATGAAATTATGATTATTGGAGGTGCCCAGATTTATGAACAAGCATTGGAATTTGCCGACAAGATCTTTCTTACTCATGTTGATGGAAGTTTTGAAAATGCCGACACATTTTTTCCTTCAGTAAACTATCAGAATTATACCAATAGTTTCATTGAAGACCATCATAAAGATGATCTGCATGAATATGATTATTGTTTTAAAATTTATGAAAGAAATTTAGTTTGAGACAATTTTTGATATTCCTTTTATGTGTATTTTTTATTTTTCCTTTGACCAAAGGAAATACGGAAATACATAATTCTAAAAGGGATAATGATTCTATAAGTGCTGTAATTATTACAGGGCTGGTAAGAACCAAAGAAAGAACTATTTTTAGAGAAATCAATTTTGTAGCGGGCAAGAAGTTATTTAGTTCGGATTCGCTTTTAGAAAGTTGGGAATTAAGAATCAGTAGCCTTAGTCTTTTCAATGAAGTTATTTGTAAACAGAATCATGATACATTGTTTATTTCAGTTGTAGAAGAGTTTTATTATTGGTTTTACCCTCAGGGTGGATTTGCAGATCGGAATTTTTATAACTGGGCAAAAACAAAACAATTTAGTAGGTTGTATTTTGGAGGAGATTTTGCTTTTTTTAATTTATTTGGCTTAAATCATACCCTTTCTTTGACATTGGTAGGTGGCTATAATCAAATATATGGATTGAGTTATGAACTACCTAGTTCAAAATACAGCAACGGTTGGGGTGGAAAGTTGAAAGCATCATATGGTCAAAGTCATGAAATCTGGCTATCAACAGAAAATGATAGGATTCAATTATTTGATTTGGAATCAGATTATGTGCAGCGGATTTCGAATTTTGATATTAGTACATTTAGAAAAATTAATTACCAGAATAGTTTGGAACTTGGCTACTTTTTGAGTTATCATGAAATAAATAAAACTGCAAGTTTACTTAACCCTATTTTTTTTGTGTTTGGAAATAAACAACTTTCGCAAACGGGATACCTTAATTTCACTCATGATTCAAGAGATCAAAGACATTACCCTACAAAGGGAAATGAAATAAAATTCAATTTTTCTCTCACAAATCAGGGATATGAAAAATTTAATTGGGTTGAATCGTTGTCTTTTCGATGGAGGAATTTTTTCAATATTGACAAACATCACCATGTTGCAACTTTAATTAATTTGCAATATAAATTTGGGAATTTGACTTATTTAAATGCAAGGCAATTGGGATATAACAGTGATTATATAAGGGGATATGAGTCTTATGTAATCGATGGGAGGGGCGCTTTAATGGCCAAAATTGCGTTTAGAAAAGCGTTGTTCTTGGGAAAAGTTGATTTGCAAAAAATGGGAATTACAGAAAATTACAACAAAATGCCTTTAAGTTTGTGGCTAAGTGTTTTTTCTGATTTGGGTAAAATTATCGATCCCAATGCAATTTCACTGGCTGTGAATAATCGTTTAAATTATCAAATGTTAAAAAGTGTTGGAATGAGTATTGATATGTTGGCATATTATGATATATTGACTAGATTTGACGTGTCTAAAAACAATTTGGGTGGTTGGACATTTAACATTTCTTTTAGGCATGCCATATAAATTATGAGAATAGGAGTTTACGCTAAATCGGTAAGAGATCCTAAGCATAGAGATGCTTTGGCAAGTTTGATATTGTCACTTCATAATAGGGGATATCAAATATTTTGCCCACCTTCATTGGAAGATTTTATCTATATGCAGGTTTCAGCTACAATTGTCCCTCATATTTTTGATTATTTTGATAAAGACAATGTTGGGTTAGATGTGCTAATCAGTGTGGGTGGTGATGGCACAATTTTAGATACGCTTCAACTTGTTAGAGATAGCAAAATTCCTGTACTTTCTATTAATACAGGAAGATTGGGTTTTTTAGCCGGTATTGCAACCGATCAATTGGAGTTTGCAATTGATGAATTAGAAAAAGGAAATTACATACTTGAACCTAGGTCGTTACTTAACCTTGAGTCAAATCAAAAAATATTTGATTTTAATTATGGGTTAAATGATTTTGTAATTCACAAAAAAGAAACTTCAAGTATGATTGTGGTTCATGCCTATTTGAATGGTGAATTTTTAAATAGTTATTGGAGTGATGGACTAATTGTTTCTACTCCTACAGGGTCAACGGGTTATTCTTTAAGTTGTGGGGGACCAATTATTTTCCCTAAAAGCGATAGCTTTGTAATTACTCCAATTGCACCTCACAATTTAAATGTACGACCTGTTGTTGTAAGTGATGATGTTGTAATTTCGTTTGAAATCGAAGGTAGAGCAAGTAGCTATTTGGCAAGTTTAGATTCTCGAAGTCAAAGTATTACCGAGGAAGTCAACATGGCAGTAAAAAAGGCAGATTTCCCTCTCATATTAATGCGTCTCTCAAATGTCAATTTCATGGATACGTTGAGAAGCAAATTAAATTGGGGCTACGACAAGCGTACTGAAGTTTAAGCGAAATGATGAGGCTGATTTTGGTATTTTTGGTATTGATTTCATCTTCATTGAAGGCGCAGTTAACTTCTTACAATAAATCTGAAACCTTAGATATTGGTCAATTAAATTTAGAGTGGTTTGGCGATTCAATCAATGGTCCGAATGACAACAATTTACAATTAAAAAATGCATTTCAATTAATAAAAACAATGGATTTGGATTTATTGTCTTTGTGTGAAATCAGTGATAGTAATTATTGGAAAAGATTGTTAAACTTATTGCCCAATTATGAGGGAATTTTAGGCAAATATTTTCAAACACAAAAAACAGCAGTATTATTTAAGAAAGATAAATTTAAATTGATATATGCAAAGCATATACTATCTCAATATAGCAGTGATTTTGCTTCTGGTAGATTGCCCTTAGAAGTTGCATTAGAAACCCAATTCGAAAATAAATTAGATACGATAATCGTTTGGGTAATTCATCTAAAATCAAATGTGGGTACTCCCATTCAAAAGTATGACTCTTACAATAAAAGAGTAAACTCTAGTACCTATTTGAAAAACTATGTAGATCAAATTGGTAAACGAATTAAAGGAATTGTAATAGGAGATTGGAATGACGATTTTGACACGAGTATTTATAATTCAAGTGTTTCACCTTTTTTGAATTGGATAAATGATACTAATTATGTAGTTGCGACAAAAAATTTAAGTACTAAGAAAATAGGAACAACTGCTTCTTATCCTGATGCCATTGATCATATGGTAGCAAATTACGGTTTAAAAAAATTGTGGCAAAAAGATTCGGTATATGTGGTAAATCCATCAAAGCAAATAGCTGGTTATTCTACCAATACCTCAGATCATTTCCCAGTAATTTCTAGATATTATTGGAACAATTCTTTGAGTTCAATCAAAAATATTGTTGCTGAATCAGAGTTCAAATTGTACTGGAACGGTAACACATGGATGGGTGATTTATTGGGTTTTAATCAAAAACATATCTCTGTTTACAATGATATAGGGTTGGTTATTTTTGAGGGAAATCTAACAGATTTTTATCCTCCCAAAGCTCAAATTTTTGTTATCAATTTTCAAAACGACAATCTGCTTTTATCAAAGAAATTTTTCCTGATTGAATGATTTTTCATATTCATTCTAAAGTGTTAAATTTACACTTGCTATGAATAAGGTAAAATTGTTTGTTATTTGTTTGTTTTTAAGTTGCTGTAATTGTGTTTTTTCACAACAATTTGGTCAAGATTTTTTCAAACCGGTTCAGTTAAATACTGGCAAAACTACAATTTGGCTTACTGATTTCATTCCAGATGCATCATTGATTCAATGTGTTTCAATCGTTGATGAATATGGCTATAAAGTCATTTGGGATGGAAAAACTGATTCATGCGTAATTACGGTAAATGAAGACCTTGCATTTTCTATTTCAGGATTAAATATAGAACTCAAAAATTCACATAAAGTGCTCACAGTACCCATTAAAAAAAGCCATAAAAAGTTGAGAAGATTTGCGTTTAAAGATGCAAATCATAAATATTCTAAGATTCAAATTAAAGGTACTTTTAACAATTGGAATGCAAATTCCTTGAATCTGGCTTACAATAATGGACTTTGGTTAGGTGAGGTTTATGTTTCAGAAGGAAGTCATCAATATGTTCTTGTTTTAAATGGAACTAAAGAAATTCGTGATCCGTACAATAAAGACAGTGTGAGCAATGGAATGGGAGGGTATAATTCACGTTTCATTTATAAAGAAAAGGAAATTGAATTGAAAACTGCAATTCACTCGAATATAGATGAGAATTTTATTAAAGTAGACTTAGTAACAAATTTGTTAGCAGGTATTTCAAAGAAGGTTTACCTTGAAAACAAAAAGAAGTTTAACATTCTCGCATTACTCGACAATGAAATATTGAAAACTTCAATATTGAGTAAGTACAGTAAAACTGGTTTGATTGAAACAAGTATGGTAGAGGTTATTATACCTACGAAATCAAAATCGAATAAAAGTTATTTAAGATGTTGGGTTTCGAATACTCAAGCTTTAAGTAATGACATTTTGGTTCCTTTGGTTGGAAATGATATATTGGAGGACATTAGTAAGTTTCAAGATAGAACGGACCCGCGAACGATGGTTATATACAATCCAATGATTGATCGTTTTAAAGACGGGAATAAATCAAATAACAAGCCATTAAACAGGTCAGATGTAAATAAGAAATTAGATTTTCAAGGTGGTGATATTGTTGGTATCAAACAAAAGATTGAAAGTGGCTATTTTAAAAATTTGTCGGTTAATACAATTTGGATATCTCCAATTATTAAAAATCCG
The DNA here is from genome assembly GCA_947450405.1 of Flavobacteriales bacterium. GTDB lineage: Bacteria > Bacteroidota > Bacteroidia > NS11-12g > UBA955 > VMCP01. The sequence goes on along the minus strand of CANFVI010000026.1, from coordinate 4,317 downwards.
GCAGGACCTTACGGTCAATGGGAAAATCCCAAAACAAAATTCAGCGGTTACCACGGTTATTGGCCAATTTCTAGTACCCAAACAGATGAACGTTTTTGTACAAAGAAAGAGTTGGACGAGATGATTGAAGTGGCACACAAAAATGGAATAAACGTGCTATTTGATTATGTTGCCCATCATATCCATGAAGAGCATCCACTTTATAAGCAGCATCCTGACTGGTATACGCCGTTGTATTTGCCAGATGGCTCAAAAAATACGGAAAGATGGGATGAATATAGACTCACTACGTGGTTTGATGATTTCATGCCTACATTCAACTTTTTCAAACCTGAAGTGGTAGATGCAATGACAGATAGCGCTGTTTGGTGGTTCCAGAATTATAATGTTGACGGATTTAGACATGACGCTACAAAACATATCCCTGATATTTTTTGGCGGACCTTAACAAAGAAATTAAAAACGAAGGTCATTATCCCTCAAAATAGAAGTTTGTATCAAATTGGTGAAACTTATGGAAGTCCAAAATTAATTGGATCCTATTTGGGGTCTGGATTGTTAGACGCTCAATTTGATTTTAACTTATACGATGCAGCAGTTTCTGTTTTTAAAGATACCAAAGGTGGTTGTAAAAACTTGGCTCAGGTTTTAAACGACAGCAAAAAGACGTATGGTGCGCATCATACCATGGGAAATATTACTGGGAATCAAGATAGACCTAGGTTCATTTCTTTGGCTGATGGAAGTTTAAAAGACGGTGAAAATATGAAACAAGCTGGTTGGGACAGGAATATTGTAGCCAAAGAAATTGGATTTAATCGATTGCAGAATTTGGTTGCATTTATGATCGCAATTCCTGGTATACCTGTTGTTTATTATGGTGATGAAATCGGAATGGCAGGTGCCAATGATCCCGACAGCCGAAAAATTATGAGATTTAAGGAGGATGGCGATTCCATCATTGGCCAAGAGAAAGAAAACAAAATAAAGGTAGAGCATTTACTTAAATTTCGTTCGGAATCAATGCCATTGTTATATGGCGATTGCAAAGTAACAGCTCTTTCTGATAACCAATTGATTGTTGAAAGAACTTATTTCCGAAAAAGGGTAATATTTCTATTTAATACTGCGAATTCCGATTTGGAATTTGATTTGTCAAATTTTATTGATGCAAAAAGTTTTCTTTGGGTGAAAGAGTTGGATATCAATAAAATACAAAATAATGGATCACAAGAAATGGTGAATGATAAAAATTACATTGATAGGAATTCGAGTAAGGTATTGGTAAAAAGTGAGCAATTTTTAATACTGACTTTACAATAATATTTACCTACTTTTCCATCAATATTTATTTTGTTTTGGAATTATTTGAATTGTCTCTTTCTTCAATTTATCGGTAAATGGAACCCATTTTGAATCTATAAAAGTATTGATTCGAGAGCAAACTTTATCGGTTTCAACTTTTGCATTATTAATGGCGTTTAATGCATTTTCATTAATGCTTAAACCCTGAGAAATCAACCCATTTCCATGATCTAATAAATTGTTTATTCTCACAGTTGATTCTTCGTAATAGGTTATTTCATCGGGCATCATAAATAAGTTTTTCAAAACGGCAATACTATCAGACAATGGTTTTTTCATTTTCTCAATATATTTTTTGATACTGTCATTTTCCCATTTGTAATCGTTCAATGCATTCAAAGTTTTTTCTATTTGTTTTAATCCCTCGAAAGCTTCATAAGCTCTTTTTACAACAGGTCTGAATTGATTATATGCTTCAGTTTGTTGCGCATTCAATTTTTTATCAAATTCGTAATTCGGATAAATAACATCAACGATTGCACTGTCTTTATTATTGCTTTTATCAGATATAACCAATTTGTATTTACCAGGTTCAACAGTTCTGCCAGAAGGCAAAGTTTCATCTGTTTTGGGAGTTTGATTTGTAGGGAAATAAAATCCATCCTCAATCATTCTCCATGAAATTCTATAAAAACCAGAGCTGTCAAAACTGAATTTATGGGTTCTAATTAATTGATTTTTTGAGTTGTATACAGTTCCAGTTAATTCAATTTTTTTATCATCCGTTTTCTTATTCAAATACATATTTACGTTGCATCCATAGGGTTTATTTGGTGCACTCCAAACCCCATCGGCGCCAAAACGCATGCCATTTGGTTGGTTGTAATCAAATATATATCCATGACTGGTACCTAAAATTTGAATGTTCTTAGTAAAACTTATTTCAGTTGTTAATTTCCTTAACGCCGAAATATCATCCATAATCCAAATTCCTCGTCCAAATGTTCCAATAACCAGATCATTCTCCATAGTTTGGATTTTTAAATCTTGAACAGGACATGAAGGGAATTTCTTCCATTTTTTCCATGATGTTCCGCCATTTAAACTCACATAAAGCCCTTGGTCAGTGCCTAAAAATACCAATTGATGGTTTTTGGGATCAACTACTATTGACAAACAATGACCTTTGATTACAGGTGTAATCATAGACTGCCAAGTCGTTCCCCCATCAATTGATTTAAATAAATATGGATTCCAATCGTTTTGACGGTAATTATTGGCTACCACCCAAATATTGATTTTTGTATCAAGAAATATAACTGGGATCCACGCATTTTTTGGTAATCCTTTTATATTTCCAGTTAAATTCGACCAGCTCTTGCCACCATCAATTGTTTGTTGAATTTGACCATCGTCAGTACCTATAATAATTTCTTTTTCAGGATTTAATGGGTTCGGAGCAATGCTTAGAATTGTGCAATAATTTTCAGCGCCGGTGGCGTCAATTGTCAATCCACCGCTTTGAGCCTGGTGCAATTTCGCAGTATCGTTAGTTGTTAAATCTGGTGAAATGATTTCCCAACTTGCTCCTTTATCATGGCTAACATGTAAAAACTGACTTCCATAATACAATGAATTTGGTTTTTGAGGGATAAGACTAATTGCAGCATTCCAATTGAATCTTAAGTTTGTTCCCTTTGGGTGAACAGGTTTGATAAATGACGTCTTTTGTGTTTTTAGATTATAATGATAAACATTTCCACTTTGGTACATTGCATATCCTTCGCTTGGATTATTTTCAATAGGTGCAACATCAAAGCCATCTCCATAAAGAAGCTCTTGCCAATTGTGATTTTGAATTCCACCGTTCTTAAATAAAAATCCAGGCCCAATCCAACTGCCATTATCTTGTAGTCCTCCATAAACATTGTATGGAATCTGATTGTCGACGTTTACATGATAAAACTGACCCACAGGAATATTTTCTGCAAAACGCCAAGTTTGACCTGCATCATATGATATGTTTAATCCTCCGTCATTTCCATTTATCATGAAATTAGGATCGTCGGGGTGAACAAAAAATGCGTGGTGGTCAGGATGAATATGTCCCCAGTCTGCCAATATTTCCCAGTTTTTTCCGCCATCTTCGCTTTTGGAAATTTGACTCCAAATACTGAAAACACGGTTTTCATTTTTAGGATCTACATAAATTTCAGAGTAATAAAATGGTCTGTTTCCAATATTTGGGTTTTGTGAAGTTTTAAACCAATTGGTTCCACCGTCATTACTTCTGTAAAGGGCAGTATTTTTAGATTCAATTAAGGCATAAACCCTATCTGGATTTGATAATGAAATTGCAATACCAACCCTTCCTAAGTTCCCTTCAGGCAAACCATTTTTGGTTGATAATTTTGTCCAATTGCTGCCACCATCATTTGAAACATACAGTCCACTTCCATTGCCACCACTTCTGTAGGTATATGGTTTTCTTTGAAAATCATACATATTGGCAATGATTTTATTTGGATTATTTATGTCGAGAATCAATTCTGCGCATCCTGTTGTTGAATTTGTATAAAGAACCTTTTGCCAGGTTTGACCGCCGTCATTGCTTTTGAAAACTCCTCGATCATCATTTGGACCCCAAACACTTCCCATGGCTGCAACATAAATTTGATTTGAATTTAAAGGATTAATTACAATTCTATGAATTGTTTTCGTTGCTTCCAATCCAATGCATTTCCATGTTTTACCGGCATCTAAACTTTTATAAATGCCCTTTCCACTGTTATGGCTATTTCTTGGATTTCCTTCTCCGGTGCCCACATAAATTACATTGGCATTGTTTGGATCAATGGCAATAGAACCAATGCTTTGAATATCTTGTTCATCGAAAATTGGATTCCATGAAATACCTGCATTTGTGCTTTTCCAAACTCCACCGCTTGCTGCACCAATATAAATTGTGTTTTTAAAGTTGATGGTAGCGGTATTTCTTGGCACCGCAATGGC
>CANFVI010000025.1 GCA_947450405.1 Flavobacteriales bacterium | reverse complement strand
TTCCCGAAATCATCACCAATCCATCTGTTAATTCAAATGAATCTGTAATTAAAAGAGTTCCCGCGGCTGTTGCTGACGTAATGGTTGCCTTCACCGACGCAGTTTTTAAAACCAAAGATTTTATGGTAACGCTTGCATTGTCAATATCTAATGTGATATTTTTTGTAACCAATACGAATTTATTGTACGTACCTGCAGCAATTGTAACCACATCGCCAGAGGCAGCGGCATTGATTGCTTTTTGAATGGTTAAGAACGGAGCTCCCGCAGATGTTCCCGCATTGGCATCACTCCCCGTTGTATTTACATACCACGTTGCAGAAAATGCATTTAGCGAAAAAAGAAAAAAGACAAACGTTAAAAACGAATGTCTTTTCAAATATTTTTTTTCAAGTATTTTTTGAATCATGTTTTTCTAATTAGAAATCCTTTCAATAGACACAATTATGCTAGTTTTTGTTTATTGAAAAATAAAATATGATATTTTTGTGACATTCACATTAGAATGGCAAATCATCAGCATCAGATGAATTCGATGCAAATGGATCTTGAGTATCATCAGAAGGAGCAAAAGGATCATGGTGGTCCCCTGCATTTTGAGTAGAAGGCGCACCCCCATTACTACCAGAAGCACCAGGTCTTTCAACTTTCCAAGCACGAACATCTGTATACCAACGGCCTTGATATTCGCGACTTTCAATATCTACACCCACATTAATGAATTCACCTTCTTTGATATCAAATTGAGAAATTTTAGCTCCCCATAAATTGAAACAAACTTTTTTGGGATAAGTACCTTGAATTTCAACAATATAGTCTTGCTTTTCCCAAGGTCCATTTTTGCCAGCACCCGTTTGCTTAGGTAAGATTTGTATCACTTTTCCAGAAATATCCATAAAACAAAGATACTAAAAAGCATTCATAATTAAAAATATCAATTAAGAGCCTCCTTCTTTTTCTCCATCCTTCAAATCATCATTTTTCAACTTGCGTTCTACTGGCTTAGATTTCTCTACCTGAATACCCCCAAAAGTATAGTCAAAATTGATCCTAACACCCCACATTGTGGTTCTTCGCATCTCATAATATGAGAAATTTAATCCTTTGTTGTCGGTTTTATAATCAACCTGAGGCGAAAAAGGATTATCTAATCCCAAACCAATTCCACCCTTGTCATTGTTGAATCTTCGCTTAACACTAATTACGTGCATAAACCAATTTGCCGAATATCCCTGCAAAGAAAAAGTTGGAGCATTAAATCTTGCAAACATTTCAATGGTATATTTTTTAGAAATATTATATGAACCTCTGGTTCCAACAGTATATGTAATTCCCTTTGAACTTAACCCAGCAGTAACTCCTGTATCAACGACACTCCTAATGTTAACAAATCCAGCACCGCCATTCAAACTGAGCATCCAAGTTTTGCCCTTGAAATTGATATTTACATCGAAGCCAGTGGTAATATTTTGACCAATATTCCCATAGGTAGTTCTGTAAACTTTATTTTCATCAACAATGCGGTAAGTTTCAATTGAATTATTCAAACGTTTGTGATAAACGTTAATTCCATAACCACCAACAGGTGTATAATTACCAAACGATAATTCATAATTGGTAGAGATTTCTGGAGATAAATATGGGTTTCCTGTAGTAATATTTAATGGATCACTGAAATTGGTATATGGATTCAAATAAAATAAGCTAGGACGCTGAATTCTTTGCGTAAAATTAAAGCGCAAATAACCACCTTGTCCAATTTTTCTAGATATGTTTAAAAAAGGAATTAGGTTTTTGTAAGGCTTGCCTGTAAAAGAAATTTCATTAGGCTTACTCAAATTCCCTCCAAAATTAGTATACTCAAAACGGCCACCTACCTTAATTGTGTAATTTGCATTTAAATTATAAATTATTTGAGAATATCCAGCATAAACATATTGATAATAGGTAAATGAGTTGTTTCTAAAGGCTATGGTTGAATATTCATTTTGAGGGATATTTAAACTATCGAAAGAATAATCAGAAAATACAAAACGCCAAATTCCTTTTATACCCGACTCTAATGAAATTTTCGAAGTTATAGGTTCTGTAAAATCTAGCTGCGTAGACAGTTCATTATTCTGACCCACATTTAAACTTTTTTCATTGTGCAATAATTTTCCAATTTGATTTTTTCTATCACTTGTATATTTTGCATTTTCAGTACTATTAGAAAATTGAGCAGACCAACCGAGTTCTCTGTCTTTTTTATCAAATTTTTTGCGATAATCTACATTGATATCATACCCAATTGTAGTGCTTAATTTATCTGAATTCTGATTCCATAAGTAATTCAAAAAACTATCTTTAACTCCCACATTGGTTTCCCAATCAGTTAAAGTACCTCTCCAACCCGTATTCACCGATGCCGATGCACTGAATGCATTCTTTTTATTAAAAGTGTGATCAACCGAAAATGTGACCCTTGGCCCACCACCCCAGTTACTAAAATCAGAGTTTTGTGTAAGTTGATTTGTAAATCCTTGAATGGTATTTAATCTATTGGCTCTTGAAAACCCCCATGTTCTCCATCCGTGGCCACCTATCATGGTGGTGAAATTGGTTTTCCCACGTTGCACAGAAAATGTGCCACCCAAATTGGCACTCCTGGTACCCAATCCCATTCTAAAGTTGCCCGAATTTCCTTTTAATCGAACATCCTTCATTATTATATTTATAACCCCTCCAGAACCCTCCGCATCATATTTTGCAGATGGATTGGTAATTACTTCAATTTTGTCAATATCATCTGCTGAAATCGATTTTAATGCATCGGCAAGATTACCAGCAAGCAACCCTGAAGGTCGGCCATTGATTAAGAATTTGATATTTCTGTTGCCACGCATAGAAACATTTCCATCCATATCCACTTCAACCATGGGTACTTTCGACAACATGTCGCTTAAAGAAGAACCTTTGCTTGTTATGTCCTGAGATGCATTGTAAACTAGTTTATCTGCTTGGTTTTCAATAATATTGGCTTGAACTTTAATTTCAAGCACTTTCATTTTTTCAATATCGCTTGTATCTTTTTTGTTTCTTTGCAATGTATCTTTCTGAGCATAAGCAACAAAAGTCAACAAAGCACTAAAAACAAACAATATATTTTTCTTTTTCAAAATCACTTTGCAAAGTAAATACATAAAACCTTGTTGGATGTCACAAATAAGTTAAATGAATAATAATTCTTACGCTTCAATTATTTTGATCGGATGGCAGTTACGGGATCCATCTTTGCTGCCGATGCCGCCGGAATAAATCCAGCAACAATACCCACAAATACAGAAGTAACAATTCCAATCAAAGCATCTTCCATTCCCAACGACAATGAAGCTCCTGCCCCTAAAGATGACGAGAAAGCTGCGTTAAGCCCATACAAAACGAGCCAAACAAAGAAAATACCTAGTAATCCCCCAGCAATACAAAGCCAAATACTTTCTAATAAAAACTGCACTTGGATAAACCAATTTTGCGCTCCCAATGCTTTTTGAATTCCAATTTCTTGGGTCCGTTCTTTCACTGAGACAAACATAATATTAGCCACCCCGAAACAGCCAACCAACATTGCAAATGCCCCAATAATTAATCCTATTTTTTTTATTTGACCGAATAAACTCGAAATGGCATCGGTTATCATCGACATTTTATTTACTGCAAAATCATTTTCAGCCCCAGGTTTTAATCGTCTGTATGCCCTCATACTTTGGGCAACATCAATTCTTAAATCATCAATTGAAACACCATCTTCAGCCCTAACCATAATTTGCGCATCTTCACTTTGTTTGTATGAGAAGAATCCCAATCCCCATTTAGAGGGAACAAAAACACCATCATCACTTGAGTTGTTTATCATGCTGGCCCCTTCAAATTTGCAAACACCAATCACGGTGCAAATTCCAGATCCTACCCTTACTTTTTTACCATTAGGACTTCCCTCAGGAAATAAATTCTGTGCAATACTTGCACCTAGAATTACAACAGGTTGGCCATTATTGCTTTCTTCGTAAGTAAAATACCGTCCATATTCAATATTAACCGATTGAATTTGGTTATATTGGTAAGAAACACATTTGATTTCAACTCCTTTTAGGGCATTTTTCGATGTTTTTACATCCGCATTTTGCTGAAATAAATAAGCAATTGCTTTTACTTTATTTGGCGTAATTCGATCAACTAAAAAATCGGCCTCTTCGGGTTTAGTGACGGGGCGTTTTAAATATTTCCACCAAGGATAATTATTGCCAAATTCATCCCATGGCCATTTTTGAATAAATACAACGTCAGATCCAAATTTAGAAAATTGATTGTTCAAACTCTTTTCCAAAGAATGCACCAAAGCATATACTGAAATAATACAAAAAATTCCAATTGTAATTCCCAAAACCGACAAAACACTTCGCAGTTTATTCTGCTTGATGGCTGAACCCGACATTTTAAAGGATTCGATTAAAGGGATTTTAATGGACATTTTACGAAAGTAAATAATTGTTGAGTTGATTAATTTTTAATTGGATTAGGTGCAGTTTTTTTCCGTTTGAACGTTTCAAACTCTTTGCGATACATGATACCTGTTCCCAACGTATTTCCAGAAACCCCGTTTGTTGTTGAACTTCCATTTTGTTGTAACAATAAATTATTACTCCTAGAAAATGCTTTAATTCTCCAATTTTCATCGGTGGTTTTGTATTCCAAGTTAAAATTGATTGGCAAAGCTGCACTGCTTACCAAAACCGCCACAGTTGGATCGTAATTCAAATCCAACCGCAATCTGTCCGACAAAAACCATTCTGTATTCAAGAACAATTTGGTATTGCTTGTTCCCGTTGAATTCCTTACGTCGTCAATATTCACTTGAATTCGGGTTGGAATTCCGTATTTCGAAAACAAATCATTCACCACCGAACTCGCTATCATTGAAACACTGTTTCCTGCAAATCCTGAACCACTAAAATTACTTGTTGCCGAAGCGCCACTGCTTGAAAAAGAAGGAGGAATAAAATTACCAAACAACAATAAAGCCACCGCTTGACGCATCGTTTCATCTTTGTCGCTTCGAATTCTCTGTATCACAGAATTCACTTCGTTGGCCGACGTGCCACCTGTAGATGACAAATCAGGAGCTTGAATATCAAATCCGATTGATGGACTAAACAAATTCCCTTTCAAAGTTAGCAAACTGATAATTTTGGTTGCAGGATAACTCGTTTTTGCACCAACGGATGTAATCATGAGCGTTGATGGCGAAATTTTCTTTTCAATTCTTCCAACCAAATCAACTGTTGCGTTGAATGGATCTCCATCCCACACAATTGAACCACCCTTATCGAGGGAAATACGCTTTAATAAATTAATCCCTGGCAATGAAAAAGAATATTCACCTTGTTCAACAAAAAAACTACCAAACATATAGAATTTTTTATCGAGATCATATACCAATCGAAGTTGTCCATTTCCCCTACCCTTGATAATATCGCCGAGCTTTTTATCAATTACAAACTGAACTTCCGCTTCAGGAGTTGCAGTGATATTCATATTGATTTTACCCAAACTATTTGGAGTTTCCTTTTTCACTGATGTGGCCTGTATTTTCCCTAGGTGATTTCTAAATATGATGGCCCCTGAAATTGTATTTTCATTTCCAGATGAATATTGAATTGACAGCAGCGAATTTTTTCTTGGTTTCAAATTAATATCCATGTTAATTTGATTCAACGGCCCATACATACGGCAATTCCCATCAGCCCAAGCATTTCCATAAAATAAGTTGTTGTCTTTTTCTGTAGTTTGTAATACTCTAAAATTCTTCAGACTATCTACTTGAAGATCCAATCCAAATTCAGAGAAGTTTTTATAAGTAAATGCCAACTTCATCCAAGCGAAATTCTTTTTTGAATCATCGAAAATCTTTAAAGGACGCACAGTAAATAATCCTTTTTCTGTAACTTTAATATTTCCGGAAGTTGTATATTCGGTACCCAAATAATCAACTTTCATTCTGGCTTGCTCAATCGATATCAAGCCTTCTGCTTTGGGATTTTCTGTGGTTCCAAATAAATGGAAGTTTCCTCTTAAGTAACCTTCCTTAAATCCTACAATTCCTGTTAAAAAAGGTTGTAAAATTTGAATTGGTGTTTTCCTTGGAAGCTCACCATAAATATCTAAATCGCTGCCATTTAATGCATTTACTTGTAAACTTCCATTTAGCGCCAATGTTTTTAATGGTCCAGATCTGAACAAACAATTCATTTGCAAGAATCCCACTTTGCCAGTTTCCTTGATAGACAGATCTAAATCTCCGTATTGGAAACGGTTATACTTAATTTTATTTATTCCCACTTCTCCAATAAATCGAGGATTGCCAAGTACCGCACAGATTTTCACATCACCATTGGCTTTAAATTCCAAACTATCTAAGCTTCCCTTGGGTAAAAATGGTTTCAGAACTTCAGGCGTGATATTACTAAAATCCATTCGAAGGGTATCTGAGTTAGACTTTGAAATATCGCCTTTCACCTCCAAGTAGTGGGTGTTGTCACTCAAATAAAAGTTCGAAATATTAATTTTGTCCGGGTTAAACAAAATATTGGCTTGCCTATCTAGCATCCACGTAGTTGAAAAAATCCTCAAATCGGTTTTGTCTAAATTGAAATCGGCTGAATTCTCCTTAATTTTACCAAAGGCTGCTAAATTAAGAGAATACCTATTTTCCTTTTCGTGAATATGGGTTTTGAGGGACATTAAATCGTTACCGATTCCTGCAGCGATCTCAATTTTGTCATAAAGGGTATTATCAAATTTACTTTGATTGGATAGGAATGTCAATTCAGCCGTATTGTCTATCAACTTGTTTTTATGAATGCTTATTTTGGTTTTTTCACTTGAAAACAGGCCATATTCCATAGAAAATGGTCCTATTTCAATGTTGTATTTGTTATCAAATCCATTGTAGTTACCAACAAGCGACAAAGGGCCAAGCCTTAATCCTGGAGCAACCAATGCGTCAAGCCACACCGTTTGAAACAAGAAAAGGTCGAACGCTACGGAGTCAGTACATTTTTCTTTGGCAGCAGCAAACCGTGCTGGCGCCATTTCATGCAAAATTTGTTCAACCCATAATCCTGTCTTTCCCAATTTCCAATTTCCTGAAATAAATCCATCTATCCAGTTCCCTGTAAATTCAACCCTGTCTAATTTCTTTCTGCGAATCAATTGTGTTGCCAACATGAAATCTTGGCTACCACGATTTATTTGGCAGTTGGTAAATAAAACTTCCCCCAGAATTGTATTCAAATCTGAACCGGTTAAATCAGAATGAATTTCACCCTTGAATGAAGTTCCAACACTATCAAATCCCAACTTATTAAAATCGAGATTCACAATTTTAGCATCTACAACAGAATGTTGCGATTTGAAAATATTTTCCGCCAAATAATCAATTGTAAAACTTGCCGAAGGATCTTCTGAAACCATGGTGCCATCAAGAATGCCCTTTTCAAGTATTCCTGCAACAGATGCTCTCTCAAATCTCCGTTTATTCATAGAATATGAAGATGTTGAAATATCATATTCAACAATTGCATTTTCGTCAAATCCTGTACCCTTAAGTTTGAGTCCCATATTTGCCTTGCCTAAAAAAGCGGCTTGTGGCAAAAAGTGATTCCAGTTTACTGAATCAATTGTAACGTTCAAATCATAACCCATCGGGTCTTTCTCTTTTGAATAATCCAAATCCAGAACCCCAGCCAAATTCCCTTTATCAGTTTTGATTTCACCGTCCCAATGAAGCAATCCCATTGGCAAATCCAAGTCCCCATTCAATTTAACATAGCCCAAATCTAGCACAGTTTTGGGCAGTTCAATTTCAGGAATAAGGGTAATGATATCGTTTACAAAAACCGTTGATTGTTTAAATTCAATACCATTGAATAATGTTGGAACCTCTGGCAATCCGTTTAATACATATTTCAAATTCAACACAGTGCCATTTTTTGTTTTTGCATTAAAATAGTTTGATTGAATTTTACACAAAGGACCCTTGATATCGGCATTGACATCTAGTACAAAATTTCTATTTTTTAACCATGGGGCGAAGGCACTGATATCTGATAAACAAATTTTAGAATTCGTAAGTTTCAAACTATAAATCACATCGGTAAATGGCTTATCCATTGCGGTAAAGTCTTTATAGGTCATTGAAAACTTTGGACCAATTACACTATTGGGAAGTTCCAATCTCATTTTATTAAGTGTTATTTGGGTGTCATCAATAATACAATCAGCAGAAAGTGATTCAATGCGGACCCCACTTCTTTCAGTGGCTGTTAAGTTCTTTAATTGAAAGTGATTGCCTCCTTTTTTATCAATAAACCACTCAGGAATTTGACCATTGATATTCCTAATTGCCAAATAATTGTTATTGTATTCGCCAGGAATATTTTTAAAATCCTTAGGTCTAAAATCAAATTGAGTAAAATTTGCATCCACCAATTGAATATTCTCGATATTTATGTTCCAAGGAGCCGATTCAGAAGTGGTATCGGACGATTTAAAATAGTCTTCAATAAATTGATAGTTAACAACTTTTTCGTTTTTATAAATGCCAATGTGGATAGCCATTTTATTCAATTCAATGTCCTTTAAATCGATTTTTCGTTTTCTTAAAGAAAAATGAGCCATATTGGCATTGAAAGTTTTGGCATAAAAGATGGTATCGTTGTGCTTATCGAGGATTAACAAATCCTCTAAATGATAATTTCTTAAAAAGTCAATTTCAACGGCCTTTACACTGACTTTAGTGCCCAATTCCTTTGAAAGATAGCCAGTTAAATATTGTGCAATTTCGGTTTGAACAAATTTATTACGGGTAAGAACAGCCACCATACTCGAAAAGAAAACGAGTAACAATAGCGTTCTAAGCAATATCTTCCGTAATTTTGAACCGCGTTTTTTCAAAGAAATCAAATATAACCAAATAAACCCCAAACGAATCCACCAATGAATCAAGCATCCACTATTTTGGGCATTGAAAGCAGTTGCGACGATACAGCAGCAGCCATACTTGATAACGAAATCATTTTATCAAATATTACCTCAACCCAAAAAGTTCATGAATCATTTGGAGGAGTTGTTCCAGAATTGGCATCACGCGCGCACCAAAGTTCAATTATTCCTGTAATTGATACCGCGTTGAAGGAAGCCAAAATATCCCTCCAAAATCTTTCTGCTATTGCTGTAACACAGGGCCCCGGTTTGATGGGTTCGCTTATGGTTGGCATCAATACTGCAAAAGCACTTTCTATGGCTTTAAACGTGCCATTAATTGGGGTAAACCACCTTCAAGCCCATGTTGCAGCATTGTATATCGACAATCAAGTTGAATTCCCTTTGTTATGCCTTTTGGTAAGCGGTGGGCATACCCAACTCATTTGGGTTACCAACTTCATGGAAATGGAAATTATAGGAAATTCTATCGACGACGCTGTGGGAGAAGCGTTCGACAAGGCCGGGAAATTAATGGGATTGGGTTACCCTGGTGGTCCCCAAATTTCCAAAAATGCCGAAAGTGGAAATCCCCTAAAATTCACCTTCCCCGATAGCCAAACCAAAAATTATGATTTTAGTTTCTCTGGAATAAAAACTTCTTTGTTGTATTTTTTGAGGGACAATAACCTAAAAGATCCTGATTTTGTGGCCAATAACGTGAATGATATCTGTGCTTCCTATGAGTTTTCGTTGGTGAACATGTTGATTAAAAGGTTGGAAAAAGCAATGAAAGATTTAAATCCCAAAAGCATCGGAATTGTAGGTGGAGTATCAGCAAATAAAGCATTGCGTAGTGCATTAAATCAATTGGCAACAAAACACAACACCCCATGCTATATCCCTCAATTTCAATACTGTACCGACAATGCGGCTATGATAGCAAAAGCAGGTTCTTTTTTATTGAGGGACAAAAAATTCATGGAAATTTCAGATACTCCTTTCACCAGAAGTAAGTCTTGATTCTGTAATTAGAAAAAACAATTTTAAATAGGAACCTTTATCTTTGTGTTTTTAAGATGATGTTGATTCCTACTCCTGAACTCATTGCTGAGGGCAACGAAAAAGCCATTGCGAGAGCAATTTCTTGGGTTGAAAACAATCATCCTAACGCATTAGAACTTCTTAAACAATTAAACGGATCATCTGATGTAATTGGAATAACTGGACCGCCCGGGGCTGGGAAAAGCAGTTTGGTTCATGCCTTAGCCAAGTTTTGGAGCAAACAAAATTTACGCATTGCAATTGTTGCTGTTGACCCATCATCGGTTTTCAATTTTGGATCACTGTTGGGTGATCGTTTGCGCATGCAATCTTTATTCCTCATGCCGAATGTATTTATTCGAAGCATTAGTTCTAGGGGTTCACTTGGTGGTTTGAGTGGAAGCATCATTGAAGTTGTAGATGTGTTAAAACATGCCAAATTCGATAAAATCATCATTGAAACGGTTGGCGTAGGTCAGAGTGAAGTTGAAATTGCGGGCTTAGCCGATACTACTATTGTGGTGTCCGTGCCCGAAAGTGGCGATGAAATTCAAACGTTAAAAAGTGGCATCATGGAAATAGCAGATATTTTTGTGGTGAATAAATCAGACAGAGATGGCGCCGAAGCTTTTGCAAGTCATTTACAGAAACTGGCACACTTCAGATCAACCCCAGATTGGGAAACCCAAGTCTTACTTACCAATGCAATGACAGAAACGGGTATTTCAGAACTTTCTGAAGCCATTTCAAAACATGCAGAACACAACAAGGGCAACAACAGAATGAATTTTCTTTTGGCTGAAAGAGCGTATACCCTCATTCAAAAAAACAGAATGAAATCTGTAAGCGTTGTTGCTTTGAAAAACGAGATTGAATTATTAAGAAATCAAGATAATTTTAATCTTTATAGTTTCATCCAATTGAAACTAGAGAATTAATTCTTAACGAATTACTTGGAATTTTGTGACAGTAGTTGGCGTACTTAAGATGTACAATCCAGTTGGAAAGTTGGCTATATCTAAAGCTGATTCTGATTCACCAATTACACCGGTTTTTACAACTTCACCAGTGAAATTCACAATTGACCATTTCGCATTGATTTCGCTTGACAACCAACGTACATTAAGCAATTGCTTTGCAGGATTAGGATAAACTACCAATCCTGATTTACTTAAACGATTAACCGAAGCAGTAGCATCAAATATGGTAACGCCACAAGTATTTGAATAACCAATCCATTTCGAATCAAAATTCACAGACGCTGTATTTGGAATTTGGGTTTGCAAAGGCAATTTATCATACAATTCTACATCATATTCAACCCATCCCATACTGTTAGAAGGGTTGGTTTCGTATGTTTGCAGATTTGCAGGATCAAAATTCACAACCAAAACATTACCTGGCTGAATGTATGGTGGTTTGCCACCTACGGGATAAAATGATTTAACAATTATTCTATTCAGTGGTAATTTGGAAGAAATGGTATCCACAAAAACTGCTTTGTTTACAAATGAATTACCAATATTTCTAAAATTGACGGTATACTTCCAAGTTTTGGTTCTGTAATCAATAAATTCGCCGTTGTTTGAAACTTTTTCAACCGCATTCAAAGCATTTCCACGTTTACCAATACTCACCTTCACAGTGTCATAATTATCAACACTGATTGCATCATTTTGCACAAACAACGATCCTGTTTTCACTGTTATTGGGTAAAAGCTAGATGAAGTTGCATTCATTGGTAATTTCAATGAAACTTCTATATATCGAGTTTCAAATGGTTTTAAATTAACCAAACTAAACGTAGCCTCAGAATTTTCATAATTATCTGGAGCTGGAACGCTGCTAAAATTTGTCATTGAACTTGGATGAATCAAATGTATGGTTGGTCCAGACAAGTTAGTTGCTCCATGGTTTATCACCGTTAACAATGCCTTTATTTGATCGCCAGGATTGGTTTCAACGGCATAAATGGGTTGCACTTTAACCTCTAAATCCTTTAAGGTTGGATCCATATATTCCCCTAAGAAAACAGATGAATATTTGCCAGACCTAATTTTGGTAGAAAAATTACTGGCACAAACCGAATACATATGTCTTTGTGATGTATTATAAATCAAATAATCTCCTTCCGGCAATGCCAATGAAAAATGTCCATCTTGATCAGTTACCGCAAAATAATTCTTTTGATTGTCTTTCTTCATGATGCGTAAAACTGAATTGGGTATACCAACCTCATTCAAATCTTTTACGCAGTTTGAATTTAAATCATAAAACAAGTCCCCGAATAAGTTACCTGCAGCAGATTCAATGCTTGAAAAGTATTTTACTCCAGTATTTTGCTCAACAAATTCGCCCCACACAAAGGCTCCAGTTCCACGTTGACCTAATGTAAAGTCTCCGGTAAGTCTATTCCCCGTAAATGCCAAAGTATCGGCTTCGAATCGCAACAAAGATGAAGCATTTCCATTTTTCGCAAAAGATCCACCCAACAATAAATAATTGGGAGTACCCGCTATTGTTTTAACCAATGATGTTTGATATCCCGTAAAAGAGATTGGTTTAGACCAAGAGCTTTTGAAATTTCTAATTTGCGCATTCCCCAAACTATCTTTTCCGAATACTGAAATCTGATTATCGAAATATGCCAATGTTGAAATTTCTCCTTTGAATGGGCTTCCAATTCCACCCCATCCACCATTTGACGCTGTGTAATAAGCGATATTACCCGTATAACTTCCAGCAAAGTTTTGAAAATCTCCGGCGATATAAAGTCGATCTCCAACAACCATCAAAGAATTGATTTTGCCGTCGGCGCCTTGACTAGTTTCGTTGCTTCCAAGATAATTCCAAGATGTTCCATCAAAAGAGGCAATATTCTGAACTGACTTTCCGTTTACCGTATTTTTAAATAATCCTGCAACAATCAATTTATTATCAAAAACAGTCATCGCTACGATACCGTTATTTTTGGTATCAACTACGCCAGTTTCAGGAACCCAAGTGCGAGAACTCTCATCCCACTTGTATAAATGACTAATGGGCAATTCTGCATCTTTTACAGCATTTGCAATGTAAGCACCTATGTAGATGGTATTGTTGAACAGCGCTATTGAATGAAAATTATATACACCCATTGTATTTACAATAGGACCTGGTGTCATTAATCCCGGATAATATTTCCAGTAAACTCCATTCCAACGACCTAAAGTATAATCATTTGGTGTTGCAGATTCTAAATCTTCATACAAGGCAAAATATTCTGTATTGGTAGCAAAAGAGGCAACAACGCGCGAGGGCAAGCCATTTCCCAATGGTTGCAATACCTGTGCCCTTGTAAAAGTTACACAAAAGAATGCTACAATGAAGAATAGGAACTTCTGCATTGATTGCAATTTACACATTTTGTTTTTCATTTTTTGCACCTCTCTTTAACTTTAAAATAAACGCCAAACATAAAACGCCGACAAACCTACTGACCAAGCCCTATTTTGGATAGCCGAATTTTGCTTGTACAACGGTGTAAACATTCCTTGAGTGTTGATTCTCGCACCCAATTTGGCGCGATTAGAAATCTCTTTCTGAACCCCAACCCCTATTTTTGCCGACCACAATAAATCGCGATATACACCCGAATTAATGTCCTGTAAAGACAATAATTGATAGTTTAATGTATTTCCCTTTTGCGCACTCAAATAGTTTGCCTGGATCAATGCCTCAGAGGTAATTGACCAACTGCGGTTAATTGGATAATCAAATATTGCACCTACTGGAACACTTATCATTGAAATATTAGATATTCCTTGATAATTGACTTCAGGACCTAATCCTAAATATCCAAAAATTGGATAGTTGCCGTAGGCATCTGCGGTATTTCCTTGAGCCAATGTTGCTGGCATGCTGTCTCTAAAATGAAAGTTCTGCTGGGTTCTATTCTGCATCCATCCTAACCCAGCAGAAATACTCCACTTTTGCGACAACTTATATCTTAATGCGAAATGCAATTGAGCTGCGCTCAATGCAAATTCACTTTGCTTCATTCTTTCTAGATAGTTTTTGTGCACATACTTCTCCAATGATGGAGTTGCACTGTACATAACAGATGTTTGATTTTGATCATACCCAACCTCAAAAGCCCAGGCTGACAAATTCCTTTTTACGGGCTCCTGAGGTTTTAGGCTTATCAAAGTCGACTGTAAAAGATTTCCAAAATAAATTGGAGTGATTTCTAGCTGTTTTGCATTGAAATCTTCTGAAACTATATAATTAAATTTTGATGAAATTTCGTCATTCGTTTTCGCAACCACTTCTTCATGCAAAACATTTACGTTTGTCATGATCTCACTTTTTTGCACTGACTTGTTTGAAACAGTATATGAAGATTGTACGTGATTTGGCTGATTAACTTTTTTAGCAATCTCAGTTTGTATTTGAATGTTTAATTTATTTTCTAGTTGATTCTTAATCTTGTTATTCTGAATTTTCTCGATAACAACTTGATCAATTTTGTTGTTTTCAGATTGCAATTCGTTTGACTGTCCTCCAAAATAGAAAATAGAAGAAGCGACAACGGCAACGGTAGAAGCAGCAACAGAACCAAACAATACAAAGCGGCGTTTGTTATTTGCTTTATTTTCCAATTTTGCGTCAAGCTGATCCCAAGCAAAGGCAGCAGGCATAGGAGCAAATTCAGAGAATTTATCCTGTAACTGTTGGTCAATATTTGGGTTCTTGTTATTCAAAATTGTTTTTTCTTGTTTTGTTTTCAATTTGATCTTTTAGCATTTTTCTCGCTCTGCTCAAAATACTTTTCGAATTGGATTCGGTGGTATTTAACAACTGG
This sequence comes from Flavobacteriales bacterium, assembly GCA_947450405.1. Classification (GTDB taxonomy): domain Bacteria; phylum Bacteroidota; class Bacteroidia; order NS11-12g; family UBA955; genus VMCP01. The sequence goes on along the minus strand of CANFVI010000025.1, from coordinate 283 downwards.
GCGATTTCTTTGTGAGACAATTTATCGATAGCATACATGTTCAAAACAATTCCATATTTGTCGGGGAGTTGCTTCATTAATTCAAGCACATCATCCGCAGAAAGCTCATCCATGTTAGCAGAGACATCTTCGGTATCGGTGGCGGCGTTTGCACTATCTATATCTACCAAAATGGGGTCATTTTTTGCTTTTCTATATTTTGAAAGCGCCAAATTGATAAATATGCGTGTCATCCATCCTTCGAAACCATGTGTTTCTCTCAAAGAATTTATACTGTCAAAGA
>CANFVI010000024.1 GCA_947450405.1 Flavobacteriales bacterium | reverse complement strand
GCCAAAACATACATAATCAAACATTCGTTGTAGCCACGCACTTTGAAATTCATTTGCCATCCGTATGAGGGACTCCAATGCCAATACAAAACATCTTCGCCACGGGTGTACCAATCGAATTCCATTTCCCTCCAAAATTGATCGATTTTATCGCTGATATATTTTTGTTTTTGGCGCAATTGAAAAGCTTGTCCGTTGGGTATCAATTTCAACTTTTCGGGTTTGGTTTTTTGATCAATAAATTCCTTCACGCAAAGCAGTCCTTGCATTAAGAAGCTAGATTCTACCAAATCGCCGCCGTTGTCTTTTTGCCCGAAAGGTTTCACCTTCCCTGTTTCACCATCTATCCAATGGGGCCAAGCGCCATGAAATCGGTCGGCCTTTTCTAAGAAATCCAATATTTTTATAAGTCTATCGGCGCCTTCTGTTTCGGTAATCCAACCCCTGTAGATTCCAACCATAATTGCCATCACGCCAAATCCACTACCTCCAGTAGTTACAATATGTTGGTCGTGTTCTGGATAATCGTTATCCATGTGCACACGTTCGCAAGCCATTCCAGAGTTGGGTTCGGCTCCATTCCAGAAATACTGAAAGGTTTTGTATTGAACGGTATCAAAAATGCGTCTTTCTTCGGGGTTCAATTTAAATTGAATTATATCGTCAAATTGTTTCACTTTCTGGTTTTTCTGACCAAACAAAGAGGAGGGCATTATTACAAAAACCATCAAACAAACAAGTAATTTGGCAGTCCAATTATATTTTAAAAAATTCCGAATCATTACAAAGGCAAATTAACACTTCTTTTTGTAAAAAAGGAGAATATTCTCCATTCAACCTATCTATCCATTTTTTTGAAGATAATTGTATTTCATGTATCGAATTAAATTTTTAAGGACTTTTGCCATGCTCGTTTTGGAGTGTTTGTTGAATTGGATAATTTAAAATTTGACTTTAATTTCCAATAGAAAATGAAAGAGTTATTCTAGAATCGAAGAAACTTTTTATAGCAATTTTTCGACATGTCGAAAAATAAAATATAAAAAGTTTGACTTTTGTTTAGACATGTTGTATGTTTGCATAATAATAATCCAACAAACATGTTAAACTCAAATTTTGATACCCATTTATTCACGCAAGAAATTAGCTCAGAACTCGCACTGAACTCCATCATTAAATTGTATGACAAAGCATTGCAATCTCAAATACTATCTACAGAGGAAATTGTACTCACAATGCGTTCAATTGACTTTTTAAGAAATAAGTTAAACAGCCATGGCGAAATAACGACTAACTTGATGAAAAATGTCGACAATGTCGAAAAATCAAATCCAAACACTTATCTTGGAAGTCGCAAATTTATTGTGCAAGAATCTGATGGCGGATTAGTTCCAATGCGAAAATATTATGTTGATAATCATAATAACAAAAAGCCAACAGAGAAAAACAGCCATGCGGTATGTTCTGAACTTGTTAAATTGGGTTACGTCAAAATTGAAGAACCTTCGCGAACTGTATTGGTTCAGCCTAGTAAGTAAGTAATTAAATAAAACACATATGAAATTATGCCGCACTCTGCAAAACAGAGCATGGATGTCCATTTTTAAAAAATTAACCAACTCACATCAATTAACACAAAACCATCACTATTTATATAAAAAAGCAATCACCCCAAAACTTGCAACTACGCAATTTTTGAAGTGGGTAAATATTGCAAACTTTGCATAAGATTATTCATCACAAAATATTCATCTCTAAGATTTCAAAATGCAAGAAACGAACAAATTATCAGAACAAATTACCCAAACTGAATCTCTCAGCAATCAATTTAAATTGGCGTTTCAGGAAATCTCAAAGAATGTTTTGAATCCCTCAAAATTAGAAGACTTAAAATGGGTGAATCATCTTGCCAAAAGCATTGCCCACTCTGAACAAAGCACGCTCATACTGGCTGTTGTGATACACTTTTGCGAGACCCATCAAAAATGTAGTATGCAACATTTGAGCAGTTTTGTATTGCACTGGTTTGACGGCAAATCTATCTCATTGCGCAAACAAGTGAAAGAGTTAACAAACCAAAAAATAATTGATAGCCAACAAAAAGAGGGAACGCATTTTTTATATCCCAATCAAAAAACCATCGATGCAATTGACAGCGATAATTATGATGTTTTTAACGAAGAAAGCAACATTGGACTAGAGGGAATGTTGCGTAGTTTTAATCAAAATGGATTGAGCTACGACGCAATAGGTTTATTTGACATCAACCAAATCATAGAAAAATGCCTCAATAAAAATGGAAACTTAACACTTGTTAAATTCCTAGAATCGGAGTATATGCGAGAAAAAGGAACGGTTGAAGTGATGGACAAATTTATTTTATTCTGTATTTGCACAAAAGCGTTATTTGACAATGACAGTTTTTCATTTCAATATTTAGGGCAATTCCTAACTTGCTCCAAAACCATAATTTCAATGAGCGAATTTCAAATTCTAGATTGCACTTGGGCTCCTATTAAAATGGGATATGTTCAACATGTTGGTGGGTCTTTTATAGGAAAAAATATTGAGTTAGAACTGACCGAAAAAGGATATCGAGAATTTCTAAAAGAAATTGACGCTACAACATTAAAAGTTATGAAAAGGAAAATGGAGCTACTTAAAACACCCTTAACCTTGCCAAATAGCATTAATCCCATGAATTTATATTTCAATCCGAAACTTGAATACAACCTTAGTAGGGTTGAAGGATTATTGACCAAAAAGAAATTTTCAAGTTATCAAAAACAACTTGCACCCAATAGCAGCATGAAGGGCTTGACTTTTTTATTTCATGGGGGACCTGGCTGCGGCAAAACAGAATACGTATTGCAATTGGCACGAAAAACGAAACGACCTATTATGAAAATTCAAGTAACTGACTTTCTCTCGAAGTGGGTTGGCGATAGCGAAACCAACATAAAAAGAATTTTCACAGATTATAGGAGTTATTGCGATCGCAATTCGGTTAAACCCATTCTATTTTTAAATGAATGCGACCAAATTATCGGGAAAAGAATAGACACTCAATCCAGTGTAGATCAAATGAGCAATTCAATTCAGAATATTATTTTGGAGGAAATGGAACGTTTTCCGGGCATATTGATTGGAACCACCAATTTGGTTAACAATATGGATAGCGCTTTTGAGAGAAGGTGGACTTATAAATTAGAATTTGAAAATCCCGAAAAAGATATTCAATCCAAAATATGGAAGCATTTATTTACGGAGTTAACTGATAATGAAATTATTCAACTAACGAATAAATTTGATTTCACCGCAGGAGAAATTTCGAATATCCAAAGACGCTTTTCCGTTGAAAAATTGCTAGGGTTTAGCTCTCCAAACATTGAGGTAATCATGAACTTGGGTTTGAACGAACGTTTTAACAATTCGAATAAGCAAAAAATTGGCTTTAATAACTAATTCAACCAATGTACAAAATAATCATTGCAAAATTTAAATTAACTGCTTAGTTTACAATTTCAAACATGAATACAGGACTTTCTAAAAAACGTGAAAAACGATTGAAGGCCATAGAAGTATGGATCAGAAATAGTGAAGGAATCACTTTTGAAGAATTATTGATACGTTGCCAAGATTTAGGTAATTTAGAAAAAAGGATGTTATCATTGGACATTGAATTCCTGAGAGATACAGGATTAGAACACGGTCCAATCAATATCGTTTGTGAACATCAAAAATACTTTATTGCCGCAACTGGGAAAAATTGGCAGTATATGGACATGGCCGAGAAAGAGAAAGCAACGCTGCCTTTGGTTTTTTCTTTGCTCCAACCCTATTCTAAAATCCCCTCCATTGCAAAAGTTATGCAAGTATTGACCCATGAACATAAATTAAAGCAAAAAGCAGTAAAAGAATTATCGATGGTAATTTCGCAAAAAACGCCTGAACTTTCTGACCGTTTTACTGAAATGCTCACTATGATCATGATTTGCATTTCGAAGCAAGTGGCATGCGAATTTAATTATTACAAAGTTGGTGAATATGAACGAACCTCTGCCAGATTAGTGAGTATTTTCCCATTACAAATTCGCATTTATGAAGGACGATATTATCTTATTGGAATTGAAGTTGGTAAAGAAATTACAGAAGAATATTTAAGGCTTTTTTCATTAGATAGAATTCACAACAATAGGGTTGATTATGTTCTTGATGAAAATGAAGATTTTATTTCATTCAATTGGACAGAAATGGTTCAAATTTCTGGACTTACTCATTATTTCGATCATTGTATTGGTATTTTAAGAGACTGGTATGTCGACAAAGAACCTTCGTTGGTTTATCGATGGTTTAAAGGTTGGCCAGCTTCGCTCATAGAAGCAGTACCCATTCATTCATCTCAACAGATTGTGCAACGGCATGACGGTGCAATCCGCATCCAGCTCAACGTATACAACAATGCAGAACTCACAAACCTTTTCGAGCGCTATGGCGAAAACTGTTGGGAAGGATAAAAATTAAAAAAATAGAAATCAAAAAATATGAAAAATATAATAATACAGAATTTTATTACCAAAATGACAAATCCGGCCAATTCGGCTCATCTGTTTAAATTTGATCCCAATACAATGGAAGTACCAATCGAAATTCATTCAAAAAATGAAACTTATGAATACCTCGATTTGTCAGATCAATTAAAACTGATATTTGAAAGTAAAGTTTCTCAAGTATTAAAAAATAACACGAGTGAAGGCTTAATTTATTTCCTATATCAAAAAAACAATCAACGGATTATTCCTTTATATATCGGTATTGCAAATAAATCAGGCAAATCCAATAAAATAAGTAGTCTTTTCTCAAAAAAAGAAAAGTCAAGACCAAGATGGGATTATACTAAGAATGGAAATTTCCATCTAAGTGACATAAATACATTATTATTAAATAATGGATATAGTGAGGTTGAAAGACAAAAGGCAAAAGGTAAAACAACTTGGTTAAAATCTATTTTCGCAAATTCAATAGTTCCAATAAAAAATGGCGAACTTCCAAAGCTAAATCATGAAATATTTTTATCTGTTGATGAATGGAATTTCGAATCGGTAAGCTCAATCCCTAACTTAGGTCATACATCCTTATATTGTGAAGAAGCAATTTTAATTGATTGTTTTACTGAATTTTACGCTAATTCTTTACTAAATAAAATTCATTAATCCCCCAAAAACAATGAGAACAAAACACAGATACCTTACAAAAAGCCGATTTAAATTGGCCCTAGAATGTCCTTCAAAATTGTTTTATACCCGAAATAAGGAATATGAAGATCAAACCAATGATGATACTTTCATGCAAGCTTTGGCAAAGGGAGGTTACCAAGTTGGTGAATTGGCGAAATACAAATATTGCAAAGACCCAATTGCCGAAAATATCACCATTGCAACTTTAAACGAAGAAGAAGCATTGCAAATGACGGCAGTAAAATTATTACAAGACAATGTTGTAATTGCCGAAGCTGCGTTCCTTTACAACAATTTATTTGTAAGGGTTGATTTATTGGTGAAAACCAATAACCAAATCAAACTCATAGAGGTTAAATCAAAATCCTATTCGGAAGAAGTTAAATTCATTAACGATCAAAACAAACCATCGTCTAAATGGGTGCCCTATTTATATGATTTGGCTTTTCAAACCTATGTTGTACGTCACGCCTTAAAAAATGAAAAATTAACGATTACCCCATATTTCTTATTGGCAAATAAAGATGAAGTTGTTCCGGTTGATGGACTGAATCAAGTATTTAAAATTTCAGAATCCGTAATCAATGGTTATACCATTCAAACAGATTTAAGTAATATTGATATTTCTGTATTGAATGAAACGCGTATTTTGAAAGAAATAAATATGACCGATGAAATTGAAGCAATTTTGAACATGGACATTGTGGCAAAAGATATTCCTTCAAAATATAAAAAATTTGAAGACTTTGTAAATTGGTGTTCTGAAATCTACAAAAACCAAGAAAGGGTTTGGTCAAATCCAGGATCGAAATGCAAGAAATGCCAATTTAAAGTAGCGAACCAATTGTCGTATACCATCAATCGATGGACTGGAGCCCCCGATTCTGAATTAAAATGTGGTATGTCTGAATGTTGGAGCAATTTCGAATGGGATGGCATTGGTAAAACTAAAATTGATATTCACTCGGATTCGCTTAAAACAGAATTATGGATGGGCTATGCTGGATCAAAAATGCCTGGAGAGATAGACAATCACAAAGCACCCTATCTAAAAGATATTCAAATAGATTGGATTACTCCCACAAATGAAAAAGCGGATGACGACAGACAGGGCATGACTCCGTTTGAACGCCGTAAATATCAAATTCAACTCAACGAAGAAAACGCACCACCCTATGTGTTTTGGAAGACCGAATTTGAAAACATACAAAATAGTAAATGGGAATATCCATATCACATGATAGATTTTGAAACTACCACTGTTGCCATCCCCTATTTCAAGGGAATGCATCCATATGAAACAGTTGCATTTCAATTTTCACATCATATTTTACATGAAGATGGCAAAATAGAACATTATAATCAGTGGCTATCATTTGAGTCGAATGTCTATCCCAATATCAACTTCTTGAATGCATTAATGGAATCATTATCGAACCACAAAGGAACCATTTTCAGGTACGCAACCCACGAAAATTCGGTGTTAAATAAATTAAGAAAAGATGTTGAATTTTTCAATCCTCCGAACAAAGTAGAATTGATCGCTTTCATTGATGATATCACTTACGTTAAAACATCCCCCAAAAACAAAATAGTTGGAAAGCGATGCATGGTTGATTTGGCAGAGGTAGTGAGATCATTTTATTATAGCTCACATGCAAAGGGAAGTAATTCTATTAAAAAAATATTACCCGCTATTCTCCATGATTGCCCTGAATTAATTACCAAATATTCAAACCCTGATTTATATGGAAAGAACAAAACATGCAGCAGTTTAAATTTCGATGCTCATGTTTGGCTTGATCCAGAATTCGGAAATGACCCTTACAAAACGTTACCACCAATTTTCACCGAAACAGAAATAGAACAATTTGGCAAATCAGATGACGGCGATGACTTCGACGAAGTAGCAGATGGATCAGCGGCAATGTTGGCTTACAACAAGTTGCAATATTCTAATTTGCTTTCTCTTGGCCGCTTTGCATACAAAGAATCACTACTTCGCTATTGCGAACTCGACACATTGGCTATGGTGATGTTGATGGAAGGATTTAAATATTTAAAAGAAAATAAATAAATATGAAAACAATAGAGATTAGTAAAAATCATTTTGGAATCCTCACTTCAATTGATTGGAATTCAAATAATTGGCAAGCCGCCCCAACAGAAGAGGATTTGTTAAATTCAAGTTTTGGTTTTGCAATAGAAAATAAAGTAACTTATACTTTTATGAATTTCGGATTTGATAATCAATTAAGTGGAGACAACTTACATTCGGCATTGTGTCCGCACATTTATAGTCGGCTTCCTGATCCCGAAAAAAGGGATTCTGTCAAAATTGTATTTATGAAATCAAAAAACTACCACGACAACAGGACATATTTAATTGGATATTATTCATTTCCTAAAATCTATCACCATGAAAAACCATCTCCCAATATAGAATTTTGCGAGACATTATATGTTTGTATTGAAAGCAAAATCAGGGACATTGTATTTTTCGATGAATTTATTGACCTAGAAGAATTTGACATAACCAGAATATTACCCCAAAATAGACAAATGGGTCAAATGGGGTATAATTATTTAACTGTAAATAATTCGCTTGAAATACTCGATTCTGTTGACAGAATTCGGCCAAATATTATAAAACATAGAAGTATCAAAATGCGTCTTCTCCAATATATTAATTCAAACAAGTTATAAAATAAATGAAAAATAAAACTACCCTAAATAAAGATTTAACAAAAAATGAATTGTTTAATCTACTTGATTCCTTTGGCTACTTTGAATATCTAGAAGATAACATATTTAAAGCAAAATATAGTATTATCTATGGTAAAAAAGAATCTAAAAGCATTGACACTGTACCATTTTTTGAGGTCGCTACAAAATACCAAGACCATAATTTATATTACTTAGAAAACGAAAGAATGGAAAAATGGGTTTCAACGCTTCAACATCCAGGAAAATTCGAAAAAGAACCACAAAAATTATTGGTAGAAATGATAGATATTCTGGATTGGGGAAATGTTTGGGACGGTAATTTAAAAACAGTTTTAACACTCTTTAGAGAAAATAAATTAGTAGAATATGTTAAAAAAGTTAACACCTATTTAAAAGAACCAACCCTTATTACCGATGATGATTTTAACGATGTGAAAATGTCAAGTGGATGGACTAAAATCTATTCTTACACATTTGATAATTTGTTAATATATGATTCAAGAGTTTCAGCTTTTCTTAATTATACTTTAGAAAAGAGCTATTTACAATACAGAGAAAAAAATGACTCAACTGAAATCAAAAACAATATTGATAGAATATGCTTTTACTTATACAATTTTGGAGGCGGTAATGGCGCGAATGATCGTTTGAGGCAAGTTGAAATACTCAATAACTTCAGGAGAAAATCACAGCCTGAAAACAATAAATATGGGTTTAATGCAAATATTATTGCCACTTGGATTTGTGAATATATTATGAAAAAATGTAATGAAAATAATATTCCAAATATTTCAATTCGAATGTTAGAAAGAACCTTTTTTATGCTTGGTTTTGACTTAAAACAACTTTGAAACACAAATAAAATTTGTATTTAGTTTTTATCATATTCAAATGATTTTTTTGAACTTATTCATTGAAATCAAGCTATTTATTAAATTCTAAACTCTTGCATTTTGTTTTTTTTTGATTTTGTAATATACAAACTAAATAATAATTATACATTTTTATTTAGTTTGAAATATTCTTAATTTTGGGGTTGCCAAAATATACTCAAACATGAAAAAAATATTTTACAACGACAATATTATTTACATTTTAATCCTATTTAATGTAGCCGTAATTTATTTACATTCCTTCAATGTCCTATCGCCATATTACTTAATTTTTGATATAATTGATTCTCTATTCACTTTGTTTTTTTGTATTGAAATATGCGTAAAAATAAGTTCTTATACGATTCAGAATATACGATCCTATTTTAAAAGCAGTTGGAACAAAATTGATTTTGTCTCCATTTTACTTTCATTGCCTAGCCTAGGTGCATTATTTATTAATGACCTAGAAATGTTTGCCGGCTTCATGGTTTTGAGGTCACTCAGGATTTTCAAATTGCTTCGTATAATCGAATATATTCCTGAAGGTAAAAGAATTAGCAAACAGTTATTTAACGCCTTAAAGGGGGTCGGATTTATAATGTTTATTTTTTTTATTTACACTACAATTATTTCACTTGTTTCACTTAGTTTATTTAAAAGATTCGCACCAGAGTATTTTAATAATGCATTTGAAAGTTTTTATACCATTTTTAAAATCTTTTCGGGGGATGGGTTTTCGGATGTTGTAAAGGAAATTCAATATCATTCATCAGCGTTATTTACTGCATTTGCAAAATTCTATTTTGTGTTTATCGTGTTTACAGGCAGCATTTTGGGGCTTTCTTTAATCAATAGTATTTTTATTGATCAAATGAATCAAATAAATAAAGAAGGTGATTCAGAAGAAATCAAATTGCTCAAGGAATTAAAAAATGAGATAGAAGAGCTGAAAAAAAATAAATAATAACCTTGAATTGTTTTAAAATGAGGATTTATTTTTTACTAAACAAAATATATAATACTAATTATTTTTATCTATTTACCCTCACTAATGTTGTAATCAGCGTCATTAAAAGTAAAAAGGAAGTATGATTTGAAATTTTAGATATTGTTTTTAAGTCCCAAAATACTCAAATGAAATAATAATAGCTAATGCTTTATTTTGAAAGGTCTACTAAAAAGCCCGAATATCTTACCACCATCCTGGAAAATTAAAGGACCAATTACTTAACCTCCAAAAGCAACAACAAAGAGTTTTTTTACTTTTAATTCTTTTGCAATTTCAAATAAAAAGCAACTACTTACTCTAAGTATTCGATAACCTTGTTAAACAATTATAGTTTCAAACGCAACTTTAATTTTTTTCTTGGTTAAAAATTTATTTACTTAAATCTTAGCAATATTTTCACTTCCATTTGGAAATCAATTAACCTAAAATATTACAACCCGTATTAATGTATATTTTTTAGCAAAATCAAATTGCTCTTTTGATTTGTATTATCTAGCATTTTGAAAGAGCAAAATCCGTTAGCGCTGAAATCACATATTTTTAAAATCTTTTACAAATTAAAATACATTGTAGAATTATCACCGTAATCAAAAAAATCTTGAGAAAGTTCTACATTATAATTATCAGCACCAATAACGTAATATCTAGAATGGAATTCATCACGATTTGGAATTTCACCAATTTTATCAATTACTAAAGAAGTAATTTTTATTTCATTATCCCATCCAAATTTATTTAGTAAATTAAATAAACCTTGATTTTCAATATTGTTTTCTATTTTTAAATCCAATTCAATTTCAATTTGAATTGTTTCCTCAGCTATATCTTCACCCTCTGAAGAAGTCGATAAATAATATATTTTTAATTTCATAATATTCAAATTTAAATAAAATCACAACAATTATAAAAAAAACTTTGCAGACTATATTAATTAATTCACAAATGAAATAATACGAAAAAATCTATCTCTTATAAATATTAAATAATTGAAAAAATCAAGATTTAGATTCTGAAATTGGTGTAATTATAGTATATTACCTGAGACAAACAGAAGTCGACTATTTATTGGGATTGAACAAAACTCTGTGACCAAATTAGTTTTAGAAATTGCAATAAGATCTTCCTTTGATGGACTTTCTGATTTACGGAAATGGCGAAAAGATGGCATAATAAATGATGAGATTTGGAACGAAGTTGCACAATGCCTTGCGCTTAATTAATTCCTAAATTTTAATTTTAGAAATCTTTGTAATAATTCCGTAATTATAATTACATAATTCCAATATAAAATGAGCTCCACAAACGGAGCTCTTTTTATTTGAACTCCATTCAATCCACAAATCCATTTTTTTGAAGATATTTGTAGCGCATGCAAAAGTCTTTCATTTTTAAATTGCTGGTGCTATTTCTCATGGGTTCATTGAGCATGATTAAATCCAATGCCCAAATATCTCCCTCAAACATAGATTCAAATTACAAAAAAGCCTATTTTATTCTGGGACAAGATACCCTTCCCTACAGAATTTATGCTTCATATACCACTTCGGAAGAACCACTTCCCTTGGTGATCTTTTTACATGGCTCCGGTGAACGCGGCAACAATAACAACGACCAATTGTCGCACGGGGCCGATTGGTTATATAACGCAGCAATTACAAAATACCCCATGATTGCTATCTTCCCTCAATGTCCTGCAAACAGCTATTGGAGCAATGTGGAACGCATTGTCGACAGCACCGGGAAACCCCATTTTACCTTTACCTCTGATTCTGTACCTACCAAAGCCATGAAATTACTGATGGCGTTTACCAAATATTTGTACGACAGACAATATGTAGATGTAAGGCAAATATACATCGGTGGACTTTCTATGGGAGGAATGGGAACCGTTGAACTGGTGCGCAGAATGCCAAAAATGTTCGCCGCCGCTTTTCCCATTTGTGGTGGAGGGAAAATTACCCAACCCCGCAAAACTAGAAAAACCAAATGGTGGTTTTTCCATGGTGCCAAAGACGACATTGTACCACCTGAAAACAGCATTGAATTGGCGGAATATTTAAAAAATCATTCCAATAATGTTCGCATATCCATTTACCCTGAAGCCAATCACAACAGTTGGGATTCAGCCTTTGCCGAACCAGATTTATTGCCTTGGCTCTTCAGCCAAAAACGTTAATTTCTAGATACTTAATATACAAAAAAACAACCACATTTCCAAATTATGCGTTTATATCTTACCCTGATTGCACTGTGTATTTCCATTTCTGCAACTGCTCAGAATATTCCAAATAATGTCACGTCCATCGAAATAATCAACAAAACCAATTTGGTCATTCAGACAAATGAATTTCAACTTGATGTTATTCCAATGGCAAATAAAAACAATGGCAGCATCGATTATTTCGAATTCTCCTATTTTCCAAAAAATAACAGTCAAAAATGGCATCAATCATATGCGGTTTCAAATGAAAAAAGGACAGAAATCTTAACCATTCCAAGTAGATTTAAATTCGAAAAACACGAGAATAGAAAATCAGATTCATTCGAAGTTTATTCTATTGGTAATTATCAGATTGAAATAAAAAAACTCCCTTATAATTTTAGGATTTCGAAAAAAGCACTTGTGGTAGATGGGATCAATTTGTTCGAAATTCTCAGTGACAATGCCGACTTAAACTGGGTAAACGAAGACCATAAAATCAGTAAAAACTTTGTAATTAACGACGGTGAATTTTTCATGGGATTGGGTGAAAAAACAGGCCCCATTAACCGCCGTGGAAACGCCTACACAATGTGGAATTCAGATGTGCCTGCTTACAGCTTAGACCAAGATCCACTCTATGTTTCTGTCCCTTTTTATATTGCAGGAACCACAAACAATTTGTATGGAATTTACCTCGACCATTCGAGCAAAAGTTATTTCAATTTTGGGGCAGCTTGCGATTACACCTCCATTTCAGTGGAAGACGATCACCTCCGGTATTATCTGATACTCGGACAATCTGTTGAAGAGATTAGTTCAAAATATCGTAAGTTAACAGGTTACACTCCCCTCCCACCAAAATGGAGTTTGGGATTTCATCAATCTCGTTGGAGTTACAAATCACAAGATGAAGTATTGAACCTCGCCAATGATTTTAAGCGTAAAAACCTTCCACTCGATGCCATCCATTTGGATATCCATTACATGGATGCCTGTAAAGTGTTTACATTCGACAACAAACAGTTTCCAAATCCGAAAAGCATGGTTGAATCCCTCAAAAATCAAGGAGTGAATATCATTACCATTCTCGATCCTGGAATTAAAGTTGAACAAGGCTATCCTGCATTTGAAAATGCCCTCAAACAAGACCTCTTTTTGAAATATCCCAATGGCAAAAATTACGAAGCCGGGGTTTGGCCAGGCCTGTGCAACTTTCCCGATTTTACAAATCCAAAGGCCCGCGATTGGTGGAGCAATTCAGTGAAATTTTACACGGATTTGGGGATTTCTGGTTTGTGGAACGACATGAACGAACCGGCAGCTTGGGGAAAAGAGGTGCCGAGTTATATTCGTTTTAATCGTGAGGGACATTTGAGCAACCTCACACAAAACAGAAACATTTACGGCATGCAAATGGCTCGTGCCACCCGAGAAGGTGCTGAAACACTTTTGAATAAACGCGTTTTCACGTTAACCCGGGCAGGATTTGCCGGAGTGCAACGCTATGCCGCAGTATGGACCGGCGACAATGTAGCTACCGACGACCACATGATGCTCAGCTTTAAAATGTTGGGAAACATGTCGTTGTGCGGTCTCGATTTCGTGGGTGCCGATGTAGGAGGATTTATGAATCCAGCCACACCAGAACTGATGACTAGGTGGATGTCGATTGCTGCCTTTACCCCTTTTTATAGGGCCCATAAAATGATTGACATGCCGTCTAGCGAGCCTTGGTGCTTTGGCGACATTAACACGGAGTTGAACCGATATTATATGAATTTGAGATACAGGCTCATGCCGTATTTGTATTCTGCAATGAAAAACAATGAATCGCCGGTTTTAAAATCAATGGGTTACTTTATTTCGAATAAAAATGCCAGCAATTGCTTCAATGAAAAATTTGAAAGTCAATTTGTTTTGGGAAGTGATATCCTAGTTTGTCCGGTTCGCAGCAATGCAAAAAGCACGGAAGTTTATTTCCCTGAAACCGATTCAAAAACAGCAGAATGGTACTCCATACACAGCGATATTCGCTATAAACAAGGCACAACTGCATTTGTGGCAGCACCAATGAGTCAATTACCAATTTTTGTAAAAGCGGGTGCTGTAATTCCTGAAATCATTCCCTCAAAAATAGAAAACACCCAAAGTAAATCAGACACGCTTTTGTTGCATGTATATGTGAATGATGAGGGATATTATTTTGGAACAGTATACAACGACGATGGAATGTCCCTCAAAAATGAAAACTTTACCGACTATTACGAATACCAATTCAAGGGCACAGGGAAAAACTCAACATCCCATGAAGTTGAAATTGAACGCATTGGAGGAAAAAGAAAAACCGACTTTACATTTATCCAATTTGTCATTCATGGTATACAGAATCGAGTTTCACCAAAGTTTGCGATAGATAAAAAAGAAGTTATTGCGAACAAACAAAAGGGCTCGCATTTTGGACTCAAACAAGACTTGTATAAAGTAGAGAAAATTACAGAAACCGCCACTCCAACGTATTACATTACAACACCGTGGCCCAGTGCGGATAGATTAAAAATATCGTTTACAACAAACTAAATTCTTTCACCTAACACAAAAGTAGCCTCGATGTGATTTTGACCCATAAAATATGGGATTCCTTTGATGGCTTCTTTGGTATTGGTAACAACAAAATCGGCACGCATGCCAACCGCCAAACTACCCACTTCGTTTTCTAATCGAAGTGCTCTGGCAGCGTTGCAAGTAATTGCATGAAAGGCTTCAACGGGCATCATTTTCATTTGGGTGCAAGCCAATGCCCAAATGGTTTGCAAAGAGCAAAGCGGACTTGAACCTGGATTAAAATCAGTTGCCAAGGCAACAGGCAATCCATTTTCCATGAATCGTTTTGTTGGAGCATAAGGAATTCCTAAAAAGTAGGAAGTTCCTGGCAAGGCAACGGGCATGGTTCCACCGTAGTTTTGAGAAAACCCATGTCTGAACGCTGCAATTTCATTTTCTTCGCAGTGCTCAAGGTGATCTGCACTCCAAGCTCTGTGCTCCACGGCAACTTGAACCCCTCCAGTTAATCCGAGCTCATTGGCGTGAATCTTAGCAGGAATGCCCAACTTGGCAGCTTCCGACAATATTTGTGCGGTCTGTTCCACGGTAAAAAATCCTTTGTCGCAAAAAACATCAATATGATCTGCCAATTGTTCTTGAACAATTACGGGCAACATTTCATTGATAATTAAATCGATATACCCTTGTTGGTTGTTTTTATATTCAACGGGAAAGGCATGTGCTCCCAAAAACGTAGATTTTATTAAGCACGGGTAATGCTGTTTTAGTTTTTT
>CANFVI010000023.1 GCA_947450405.1 Flavobacteriales bacterium | reverse complement strand
TCTACTGTTTTAATTACTGTTACCCAAGCAGCCGATGCTGGAACTGCCTCTGCTTTAGACGCAACTTTATGTTCAGGAACTTCTACCACTGTGTCTTCCACAGTCGCTGGAGGAACTTGGACTTCATCCAATCCATTAGTAGCAACGGTTGATCCTTTAACAGGAGTTGTCAATGCATTACTAGGAGGCACTTCAACGATGACGTACACTGTTTTAGGAACTGCAGGATGTTTAGGTTCTGATGCAACTTCTACTGTTTTAATTACTGTTACCCAAGCAGCTGATGCTGGAACAGTTTCAACTCTAGATGTAACATTATGTGCAGGAACCTCCACGACCGTATCTTCAACAATCACAGGAGGAACTTGGTCTTCATCCAATTCATTAGTAGCAACGGTTGATCCTTTGACAGGTGTTATAACTGCATTAACATCAGGTGTGTCAACATCATCGATTATGTCATATACTGTTTTAGGAACAGATGGTTGTTTAGGATCCGATGCAGTAGCAACAGTTGCTATTATTGTAAGTTCCTCAATTGCGCCAGTAATATCTATGGTTATTCAACCAGATTGCTCAGTTTCAACGGGAAGTGTTGATTTAACTGGTTTACCATCAACAGGTGCATGGACAGTTACAGTAAGTCCTGGAGGGTCTACAATTAGTGGCACAGCTGGTGTTACCACTTCTACTTTTGTGGGATTATTAGAATCCACTACGTATACATTCACAGTGACAAACTCTTCAAATTGTACTTCAGTAGGATCGGCACCTATCGTAATTGATGCGCAACCTATTACTCCTCCTGCTCCGGTAGGTTCCTTGAATCAGGATTTCTGTTCCGGATTAGCAAAAACAATTGGTGATTTAAATGTTACAGGTACAAGTATTCAATGGTATGACGCCGCAACATCAGGTTCACTTCTTAGTTCTTCAGACTTGCTAATCGACGGGGCACATTATTATGCTACACAAACCGTTGGATTGTGCGAAAGTACTGCAAACCTTGATGTAGTTGTTCATTTAGATTCTTTGCAATTAAATCTCATTTCTACAGTTACTCCAACTTGTAATGTAACCAATGGAAGTATTTCAGTACAAGCATTGGATGGTATGGGAGATTATTCATATAGTTGGTCTACTGGATCAACAGGAGCAACATTATCAGGAATTGGAGATGGTACATACACCGTAATTGTGACAGATTCCTTATTGTGTTCAGATGAATTAATCATTACTATAGATTGTAAAAAGAACCTCATTCCTGAAATTATAACAGCGAATGGCAATGGTAAAAATGATGCTTGGGTTTTAAATTTAGCACCAAATGTTTCAGTTCAAATTTTCAATAGATGGGGAAGTTTAATTTATTCTGCCCTACCATATTTGGATGATTGGAATGGTCAATCGAATGAAGGAGTATCACTTGGGAATGAATTTCTTCCTAGTGGAACCTATTTTTATATCATTGACTATAAAGATGGAAGTAAAGCTATTTCAGGTTATATTGAATTAATAAGATAAGTAGTATGAAAACGATGAACTTACATAAAATCAAAACAGTTATTTTTTCTTGTTTTATAGTGTTGTCTTTTACTTCTATTTCACAACAAGATGAGCAAAGTAGTTTGTATATGTTTAATCCTTTACAATTCAATCCAGCGTATGCAGGAAGTAGAGGTGATTTAAGCGTAACAGGTGTGGCTAGAAATCAATGGGTGGGAATAAAAGGCGCTCCTCAGAGTCAATTTTTATCATTGAATTCTCCAATAAAACCAAAAAATATGGCATTGGGCTTCAATTTAGTGAACGATGCAATTGGCGCAAAAAACAGGACTAGTTTTTATGGTGATTATGCATATACATTAAATTTTGAAAATGGACGTAGATTAAACTTAGGAGTTTCCGGCGGAGGTGAGCAGTTTACCGTTAATTACAATAAATTAATGGCGTATGATCCAACAGAGACTGATTATTTGAGCTCGTTTTCACAATTGAAATTTAATGCTGGGGCAGGATTATATTATTATACCAGTAAGTTTTATGCTGGTTTAAGCGTTCCCCGAATTTTTCAGTCATCTTTGAAAAATAATTCAGTTGTATTAAGTAATTCGTATATCAAAAGGCATTATTTCTTTACTACTGGGTACGTTTTTAAAGTGAATTCTGTCATTGACTTGAAAACGAGTATTTTATTAAAAATGGTAGAAAATTCTCCTGCTACGGTTGATTTAAATGCGAATTTATTTTTCTATAAAAAGTTTTGGATTGGAGCCATGTATCGTTTTAATGAATCGGTGGGCGTTAATGTCGCTTATCAAATCAAAGAATCGTTTATGTTTGGATATGCTTTCGACTTCCCCATAAATGGCTTGAGCAGAGTTAATAACATGGGTTCGCATGAAATAATGTTGAATTATAGTTTTAACAGAAGAAAGGCGTTTGGTTCTCCTAGATATTTTTAGAATATAAAATAATTAATTATGAAATTATTCCTACTTATAGGATTTATGTTGACATTAAGTGTTCAACTAATCGGTCAGAATTCAAAAATAACCCAAGCAGAGAGCTATTTTAAAACATTTCGCTATGCGGAAGCAAGTCCGATTTATCAAGAATTAATTCAGAAAGATAATTTACTACTTGCTGAAAATGAACTTATTTTTCGTCATGCGTTGATTTCGTCAGAAAAATGTAGAGATTTTGTCTTCGAAAATGATGTTTTAGCCCGTTTAAGTGTAAGTGATAAATATACATTTAGCGATGCTTACCAATATTTTCAGTTGAATTTATTTTTGGGATTCACTGAAAAAGCAAAAGAAGTTCTAAATAGTCCAATCGTGAAAAATACCACGGATGTTCGAAAGAAACTATTAGACCAATATAACGGAGGAATTATTTGGAATGAATTAAAAAGTGATACTTCTAAATATTTGCTAACTAAAGTTGAATTTAATTCAGGAAAAGGGGACTTTAATGCCATTTATCACCCAAAGGGAATTGTTTTCTCATCTGCGAGAGATCTTTCCGTTAGAAAATCAACTTTTGACAATTCATCTTATTTAAATTTATATTTATCGTCTAAAATCGACGGAAAAGTGCATGAATTAAAATTTTTAGAGACAGTAAGACATGATGGAACTGCATACTATGACAGTATTAACCAAGTGTGGTATTATTCTAAAAATTTCCCCTCAAGTAAAGCGATAAGCTTAACAACAACAGGCATCTTTATTTTTGATGAGAAAACGAAAGTTGAAACTCCTTTTGCATTTAACGATGGTCAATTCTTTTTAGCACAGCCTTTTTTATCAGAGGATGGTCAAACATTATGGTTTAGTTCGGATAGAACTGGCGGATACGGAAAGGCAGATATATGGTATTCCACAAAAAATCAACTTGGATGGTCAGAACCAATTAACGCGGGAGATGTAATAAATTCATCAGACAATGAAATGTTTCCGTTTACACAAAAAAATAAAGTTTATTTTTCAAGTACTGGTCATGCGGGACTTGGTGGTTTAGATGTGTTCAGTGTTAATTTTAATAATTCGACAGCGAGCAACCTTGAAAATTTAGGAGCAAATCTTAATTCGAACGGGGATGATTTCTCTTTGATTCTTGATAATACTGGTAAAAAAGGATATTTGTCGAGTAACAGAGAAGAATTTATTGATCGTATTTATAGCGTAACAATTACCACCTTGGATTTTGTCTTCATTGGAACTATTGTTGCGGATGTAAGTGTGGATAAATTAATGGAAATTCCTGTTTTAGTAAAGAAAGAGGGTGTTGTGATAGATACAATCTACCCAGATAAAAATGGAAAGTTTGATTTCAAAGGAGATAAAAATAGTTCCTATATATTTGAAATTAACGATCAAGAATTCGCTCCAATTGCAGAAAATTATTCAACAGTTGGAAAAACCGAAAGCGATACTACTTACAGAAACTTTAATCTCACTCCTAAATATGTAGATGTTGTAACGACCGTTGTAGACGAAAAGACGAATTTACCGCTAGCCAATACCAAGGTTGAAATTAAAAACAAAACTACAGGAGAAATTATTACTGTTGTAACAGACAAGGATGGCGTGATTAAAACGAAATTATTGAGAAATAACGATTTTGAAATACTGACCTCTCGAAAAGAGTATAGTGATAACTTGACATCTTTATCAACATTCACGAAGGAAAAAGAGATTACGAATAAAATAGCATTGAAAAAAATCGAGGACAATTCAATTTTTGTTATGAGAGAATTGTTGTATGATTATGACAAATGGAATCTAAAGAAAGAATCGAAATTAGAGCTTGAGAAAGTCGTGACCTTTTTGAAAGAAAATCCATTGGTGTCTATCGAATTGAGTTCACATACAGATTGTCGTGGGACAGACGACTATAATTTGAAGTTATCAAAAAGAAGAACTGAAAGTTGTGTTGCCTATTTGGTTTCAAGAGGAATTTCTAAAAGTAGAATTCAAGGAAAATGGTTTGGTGAATCACAGCCTTTGAATAAATGCAATGATACAAGTAAATGTACCGAAGCAGAATATTTAGTAAATAGAAGAACCGTGATTAAAAAAATATAAAGACAATCATTTCACGTTAAATCGTGTATAGGGAATTGCTTACTGCAATTCCCTTTTTTGTTGACAGTAAGCGGTTTAATACTAATTAGGGTAACCATTCACCCAATTTT
Organism: Flavobacteriales bacterium; assembly: GCA_947450405.1. Lineage (GTDB taxonomy): Bacteria > Bacteroidota > Bacteroidia > NS11-12g > UBA955 > VMCP01. The sequence continues at coordinate 10,732 of CANFVI010000023.1, read as the reverse complement.
GTTAATTTCGAAGATTTCTTTCAAGGTTTTATTTTTATTGAGTTCTAGGTGTTTTTACGTATTTTCCTTTTATCCGTTGACCTACACATTTATCAATTCGCTTTTTATAACAACCAAATACGTAGATTTTTTTTAAGTACGGTTATGCTGTAATAACTTTGTATACATTCCATTAACAATTTGATAATGCAATTTGTTGTGAAAAATACAATTATTATACTATGCGGCACTTTCAAAATATAATGTTTCTAGCTATTAAAAATAGTTTCTTTTTGGTTCTGATTTTTTCCTGTTTTTCCTTTTGCAGTTTTAGTGCTACAATTACTTCTGCAGGAACAGGAAATTGGAGTGCAACTGGAACTTGGGTTGGTGGTGTTGTGCCTGGAGCGGGCGATGCAGTTGTTATTGGTGCTACTCACGTTGTTACTGTCAATAATAATTTTTCATGTACGTCACTTACTTTAACAACTCCAACATCTAATAATAAAGTTACTTTTAGCGGTGCCTTTACATTAACTGTTTCTGGAGCGGTAACGACAAATGTAACTGCTAGTACTACATCATCAACTATTGAAGTGCTTACTGGTACTTTAATTGCTGGGAGTATGTCCTTAACAGGTGGTAGTTCTTCTTCAAAATTTTCTTATTTAACTGTTAGCACAGGTACAATTACTTGCTCAGGAAATATGGTTTCATCAGGTTCTCTATCTACTTTTGCTTTTACAGGAGCTGGAACTTTTAATATAGGGGGATCTTTTTCAACTGGTGCTTTTACTCCCAATTCGGGAACAGTTAATTTTAATGGAAGTTCTGCTCAAACAATTCCAAATTACACGTATAACATTTTAAAATCTAATAATACAGCAGGAGCTACTTTATCCGCTGCATGTACAATAACAACTCTAACAATTGGTGATGTATCAGCAAACAGTGTTTTTAGTGATGGAGGTTTTGTTATTACTCCTGGTGCTAGTTCTGTATTGAATCTTACTTCAGGAACATACAGTTTAGGTTCTATCGGTACAGGAACTTCATGGCCAGCTTGGACAACGAGAAATATTGCAACAGGGACAACAGTCGAATATTCTTCGGGTACTTCCCAAACAGTATCATCGACTCCAAGTTATAAAATATTAAAAATCAGTGGTGCTGGAACAAAAACTGCGGGAGGAAATTTAACGATTGCTGAGGATTTAAATGTAAGTGCTGGGGTTTTAGATCTTTTAACTTTTACAGCTAATAGAACAAGTCTTGGAGGAACGATCACTATAGCTAATTTAGCAACCTTAAAAATTGGAGGAACGAATACTTTTCCATCGAATTATACAACTCGCACATTGGGTTCAACTTCAACTGTAGACTATAGTGGAACAGCTCAAACTGTCGCAAATGAAGCATATGGCAATTTAACACTTAGTACAAGTGGTGTCAAAACAATGCCTGGTTCTGCTTTAGTTGTTGCGGGCACATTAACAATGTCAGGAACAGTAAGTGCCACTTTATTAAATACACTTTCAATTGGTGCTTTAACTCAGACAGCTGGCACGTTAACAGATGGTGGGTTTACAATTACAGTAACTGGAACAGGAGGGACGGTTTGGACAAAATCTGGAACATTTACTGCAACTGGTTTGGTAAATTTTACGGGTGCTTCTCCTACAATTAATGGTTCTAACTTCAATAATCTTCAATTTAGTGGTTCGGGTACACTGTCTGTTGGAACTGTAACTGTTGCGGTTGCTGGAACTTTCGTTGTTTCATCTGGGAATGTAGATATCGCAGGAACGACAATTACGGTTACTGGAGCTACTACTGTTTCGGGAACGTTAACGCATAGCAGTGCAAGTGGAACAAAAATTTATACTGGTTTGGTCACTGTAAATGGAACGTGGAATAATTCTGGAAACTCAGCAATTACATTCAGAGGGGGCCTTACAAATTTGGGTACTTTTACTTCAGGAACGGGTACTTATACATTTGATACAAATTCTCAATCTATTTCAGGGACTTTGACCATTGGTACAGTTACAATTCCAACAGCGATTGTAGTTTTAAACAACAACACCTTAACAGTTAGTACAGCACTTTCTGGTGCAGGGACATTGAGACAAGCTGCTAGTTCGTATTTATATATCACAGGTGCTTCAGGGATAACAACTTTAGATGCTACAACAAATACTCCAAACACTGTTGATTACAATGGAGGAAATCAAACTATTCATACAAACAATTACTCTAATTTAACTGTCTCTGCATCTGGAGTTAAAATAATGGCAGCATCAGCAGCTATTAATGTTGCAGGAATTTTGACAATGACGAATGGGATAATCGATGCGATAACAAACGCAAGTGTAGTTTTTACTGTTTCAAATACCGCTACTACTGCTGTAACGGGAGGGTCAACTACAAGTTATATTAAAGGTGCATTGACTTGGACTATCCCTGCAAGTTTAGCTTCAGGTTCAACATATGTTTATCCAATGGGAGCAGCTGCTTATTTGCCTTTTAGTCTTGTAAATCCAACAACTTCTACAGGCGTAATTACTGTTAAAATTCAGGCTTTTAGTTCTAATCCTGCAGGATCATTTGATGCTTCACTTGTTTCAAAAAGTACAACAGAATATTGGTCTTTAGTTTCTACAGGAAATTTCACGAATAGTGGAGTTGCCATAGGAAGGCCATCAGGGATCACTGAAAATGTAATTGCAAGAGCAACGACTGTAGCGGGTGTGTATTCTTCAAATTGTGGAGATATTAGTGGAACGAATCTTATAAATTCAGCTACTTCTAGTGGGGCTTCTCAATTTTTTCAACTGGCAAAAAAAATAAATGTAGTGACTTCACCTTCTGTTACTGAATCAAGTTTGCGGTCAATGACTATTTCTTGGACAGCGGCTGCAGGGTATTTAAGTGGTGCTAATTCAACGTTGGTTTTTGTTAAAGCAACGAGTGCCGTTTCCCAAGGTACACCAACAAATGTAGTTTCGACATACACTGCAAGCACAACTTTTGGGTCAGGTACAGCTTTTCAAAACGACGCGTCAGCTTATTGTGTTTATAAAGGTGACGGAACTACTGTCTCAGTGACTGGTTTAACTTCTGGTGTTACGTATCATATTTTAATTTATACTGTTATTGATGCAATTGATGGAACATGTAATAAATATTTTTATTCTTCAGGCGTTACTTCTTCCATTGCAATTCATACACCTACTAATTATTATGTTGATAATAACTCAAATGCAGGTGATATGTATACAAGTGCATCTGCAATTGGATCAGATGCTGCAGCAGGAACATCTTTAGCTCCTTTTGCAACATTGACACACGCATTATTGGTTGTTAAACCTGGAGATAATATCTATGTTGATGCTGGAACTTGGAGTTATTCAGGGACGTATAGTAATCCGCACAATTTTGTTGTTTCTACTTCTGATATTTCAATTATCGGTGCAGGAATGAGAGTTACGAATTTTGATGATCAAATGGGTTCAAATCAAAATTATTGGTTGAAAATTGCTGCTAATAATATTACAATTAAGAATTTAACTGTTACTCAATTTAATAATACTGGAGACGCTCATGCGTTATATATAGGTGATGGAACGAATACTTATTCTGGGATAAAAATCAATACAGTAGAAATCTATAATAATGGTTCTTCTGCAGGAAATACCGGATCAAAAGCGGTCATAGTGATGTCGAAGACCACTTCTGTTTTTACAAATGGGGGTTCAGATTGCAACCAACCAGCAGCATATGCTGGATGTGTTTGGGTAAATGGGACAAATATTGACGTCACGTTTAATTATTATTCCTTTGTTGGTAATACAGGGGATGGTTTTGGAGGGTCAGACGGTGGAGGTTTGGTTATTTCGGGTGGGAATTCTTCACAAATTGTGAAACTGAATCATTGCCTTTTTCAAGACAACAAACAAACACATGATGATTTCAATGCTATGGATATAAAAATGTCCTCAGGTGATTTACGCGTTGAACATTGTATATTTGCTAATTCTCAGGCACGAATGTCTGCAGGAACAGCAATAGGGGGGTCGATTGAGATTTCTGGAGGAACAGCAAGTTTTAATAGATCGCGATTTACAGGTCATTCTTCTTCAACAGGGAATTTAAAAGGTGCTGCTATTGGTAATTTGGGAGGGATAATAACAATTGACTCATGTTATTTTAGTGGGAATACTGCTACTGGGGCAAATGATCTGCACAATGAAAACGGAACAATGACTGTCACTAACTGTGTGTTAACAGAAGTAGAAGGTGTGACGGGAACGTTTACAATCGATAAAAGTGGGAACCCAACTTCTTCAGGATTAGTGACAAAGACAAATACGGGAACAACTCCAACATTGACAGCACCAACTACTCCTAGTTACATGGGAGGATGTTCATTAGTTGCTTTTGTTGTCCTACCCATTGAACTTACTTCTTTCACAGCCGAAAAACAAAAAGATAATTCAGTGAATGTAAATTGGTCAACATTGACCGAAAAAAACAACGATTATTTCATCATTAAAAAATCAATGGATGGTATCGAGTGGAATGAAATCGCAAGAGAAAATGGAGCAGGAACTTCCTTTTCACAAAATGATTATTTAATTAACGATAATTCTGAAATGGCAGAAATCGTTTATTATCAGCTATCTCAAGTAGATTTTGATGGTAAACGAATTACTTTTGACCCTGTTTCTGTGCGATTCACGAATCAAGTTGGCCAATTTTATTATGTAAACATGATGGGCCAAATGGTCGATTTTAAAAATTGTCCTTCAGGTATATATTTGAAAGTTTTTGACAATGGTTTTACTGAGAAAGTGTTCAAGTAAAATTTGAAATAAAGAGTGTATATTTATTTCTATTTAAAGGAAAGAAATAGTTCTTCTACCCGCATTTTTTTAAAATTCAAGTTTACCTTTTTAGTTAGCTTTTTGAGTGACTATAGTTCTACATGTCTCAAACAATACGTTTAAACATGAAAAGTTCACCTATTTTTGAATGATTAAGTCAGTTAATTTCTTTTGAATTTGTCATTTGGTTTTACCCGCCTTAAATAAATTAAAATTAGTTAAGTATATACACTTATGTGTCGATAAGTGAAATTTTGCATTTTTACATTGGTCATGTTTTTGTACGTCAAAACATGTTTTAAGTCATTCTTTTTAAGTTGAGTAGGGATTAATTTTGAGCTAGTTAATAACTGTTTAATTATCGAAAAAATGAAAAAATTAATTCTTCTATGTTTGACGAATTTTGTTTTACAATCTTCAACTTGTTTCTCCAATGAATTATTCACTAATAATCTAAAAGATATCAGTAATAGTTCTTTCAATGCCTATTTGTCTAAAAGTCATGATGATCCAATTTTATTTCAATTATTATCTTTTTCAGTAAAGCATAGTGGTTCTGAAAATAACATTCAATGGGTCATGATTGAAGAATATAACAATGACTATTTCACGGTAGAAAGAACAAATGACGGAATAGTATATGAAACGGTTGGAATAGTAAATGGAGCTGGCTCATCGCTTATTCAAAGAAATTATTCGCTAATCGATGCCAACTTTGCAAATGAAATAAATTATTATAGAATTAAAATGACTGATTATGATGGTATTTCTAAAATTTCTGAATTAATTTCAATTGACAATAGGCTACCAAAAACGAAAGAAATCAGTTCTGTTTTTGGCACCGATGGCCATGTGGTAAATGAGAGTTATCAAGGATTAGTCTTTATTCGATATGTCGATGGTACCACTACTAAAACTATTCAATAAGTAGAATTTGTATAGTACATTCTTTAAGTTATTATTTCAGCAAATTAACATGCCCATATAATTTTTCTTTGACTGGCCTACCTTTTAATTTGAATTCAATTTTCCAACTATACGTCCCATCTGAATCCTTCATATTAGTGATGGTATTTACTCCATCCCACCCTTTTGAAACATCAAAGGATTCGAATATTAATTCTCCCCACCGATTGAAAATTGACAAGTGATAGGTGTCTGGATCATATCCTGATGTGAAAATAGGTTGAAATACTTGGTTGTTTTCATCTCCATCTGGCGTAAAAGAATTAGGTATAAAATAAATTAATTCTTCCTTGACTTCAATTAATAATGATGTTGAATCAACACAACCAAATTCTGAAATAACAAGCAATGTAATTAAATAGTTTGCTTGATCCGTTATTAAATATGTATTGGAAGGATTTTCTGCCGTGGATGATTGACCATCTCCAAAGTCCCAGGCATACGTTGTTCCTCCTATCGAGTTATTAGTTAAGTTAACAGTAGATTCTTGATTATTTATAAAATTGGAGGAGCTTGTGAACGTTGCATTTGGCGATGGATATATTACGACAGTTACTGGCATTATTGATGAACATCCTTGTGCAGTAGATACAATATAATATGTTCCAGATGTTGAAACGTTGGAAGGGTTTGAAAGCGGACTGGTAGCACCAATATTTGTCCAATAAGTTAACGAAGCTCCTGCTGTACTTCCTGTAGTTATCGAATTGTCAGTAAGATTAATCGATAAAGGCTTACAAACTCCTGCAGGATTGGTAATTAATAAAATGGGAGCAGGATTAACCGTGATTGTCAAACTTGTTGTGTTTGCGCATTGTCCAGTTGTTGGTGTAAATGTATAAATCGTGGTAGCTGTATTATTGAGTGCCGGCGACCACGCTCCGCTAATAGCATTAGTGGATGCAGTAGGCAAGGGTGAAAGTACTCCTCCTGCACAAATAGGTGGTACTGCTGTAAAAGTGGGAGTTACACCAGTATTTACTGTAATTGTTAATGTTGTTGTATTTGCGCACTGACCAGTTGCAGGTGTAAATGTATAAATGGTTGTAGCTGTGTTATTAATCGCTGGTGCCCATGTTCCGTTGATGGCATTAATGGAAGTGGTTGGTAATGAAGCGATTGTTTCTCCAGTGCAGATCGGTGACACCGCTGTAAAGGTGGGGATTATTGCTGAATTCACGGTAATTGACAATGTGGTTGTATTTGCGCATTGCCCCGCAGTTGGCGTAAATGTGTATAGGGTAGTTGTTGTGTTATTTAGTGCAGGTGACCAAGCTCCATTTATCGCGTTATTTGATGTCGTAGGCAATGGAGTGATTATTTCTCCTGAGCAAATAGCTGGAACAGCTGTAAATGTAGGGTTTACAGCAGGATCTACTGTAATTGTTAAAGTAGTTGTATTGGCACATTGCCCTGCCGTTGGTGTAAACGTATAAATTGTTGATCCTGCTACTGAAGTGCTTACTGCAGGAGACCATATCCCATTAATAGGCGCTGAATTTGTTGAACTATTTGGTAATATAGGTGCTGTCGCATTTTGACAAACATTCGCTACAGGCGAAAAAGTGGGAGTTACAGGTGTATCAATTGTAATCGTTAAAGTAGTATTAGTAGCACACATTCCTGTTGTTGGAGTAAATGTATATGTTGTTGCGCCAGTTGTTGCAGTACTCACTGCTGGTGACCAAGTTCCTGTAACTGCTTCCAATGAAGTGGTAAGTAAAACGGGAGCTGTTGCATTCTGACAAACGTTAGCAATGGGTGTGAATGTTGGAAGAACGGGTGTACTAACCGTTATATTTAACGTAGTATTACTTGCGCACTGCCCAGGGTTTGGTGTAAATGTATACGTAGATGTACCAAGCGAAGCGGTACTTACAGCAGGAGCCCATGCACCTGTAATCACGGGTGTATTGGTAGATCCTACTGGTAAAGTAGGTGCAGTTGCATTTTGACAAACGTTAGGAATTGCAGCGAACGTAGGTAAAATAGTAGTTGTGGTAACAATACTCAAACTAGCAGTGGTAGCGCATTGACCGGAAGTGGGTGTAAACGAATACACAGCAGTACCAGCAACTGCAGTGCTCACTGCAGGAGACCATGCTCCCGGAATGGGTGTAGTATTTGTAGAATTAGTTGGTAATATCGGGGCAGATGAGTTTAAACAAACATCTGATACAGCATTAAAAGTAGGTATTGTAGGGGCAATTGTAGTAACTGTTAAAGTGGTTGTTGATGCACATTGCCCTTCGGATGGTGTAAATGTATAGGTTGCTGTTCCAACTGCAGCCGTGCTAACCGCTGGAGACCATGTTCCACTAAATGTATTTGTTGAAGTTGTAGGTAAAACAGGAGCGGTGGCATTCTGACAAACGTTAGCAATTGTTGCAAAAGTTGGGAGCACAGGGGTACTAACCGTAATATTTAGTGTTGTATTAATTGCACATTGACCAGCTGCAGGTGTGAATGTATATGTTCCAACACCCAAAACTGAAGTACTGACCACTGGTGCCCATGTTCCATTGATTGCAGGAACATTGGTAGAACTTAAGGGTAAAACCGGTGCTGTTGCATTTTGACAAACAGCAGGTATGGCAGCGAATGTAGGTAATATCGTAGTTGTAGTAACTATACTTAAATTCGCTGTGGTAGCACATTGACCAGATACGGGTGTAAACGTGTACACGGCAGTACCAGCAACCGAAGTGCTCACTGAAGGTGACCATGCTCCTGGAATTGGTGTTGTATTTGTCGAATTAGTTGGTAAGACGGGTGCAGTTGAGTTTAAACAAACAGCTGAAACCGCATTAAAAGTTGGTACTAAAGGAGCGATTGTTGTAACTGTTAATGTTGTAGTTGATGCACATTGCCCTGCGGTTGGTGTGAAGGTATAGGTTGCTGTGCCAACTGTAGCTGTACTCACCGCTGGAGACCAAGTTCCAGTAAATGAATTTAGTGAGGTTGTTGGTAAAACGGGAGGTGTAGCATTTTGACAAACGTTTGCCACTGCCGAAAACGTTGGCAGCGTGCCTACAACTGTAGTAACATTTATAGTGGTAGTCGAAGCGCATTGGCCTGCTGTTGGTGTAAATGTATACGTTGCTGTGCCAAGGGTTGCAGTGCTAACTGCTGGTGACCAAGTTCCAGTAATAGAATTCGTTGATGTGGTAGGTAAAACGGGAGGTGTCGCATTTTGACAAACATTCGCTACTGCTGCAAATGTTGGAGTAGTAGCACTAGTAACAGTTATCGTCAAAGGGAAAACGCACGTAGTAGTTCCATCTGTAATACTTGCTTGATAATTGGTGGTTGATGTGGGAGAAACAGAAACAGTATAAGGTGAAGTAGAAGAGGTTCCTACAATAGCTCCTGTAGTCAAATTAGTTATAGTTAAAGTAGGTGTAGTGATTGTCGAAACTTTTATATTGTCAATACCCCAACTATCTGACGAACCTCCTGAATTGGAAAATTGTATCCATCTAAATTTGGTATTAGTTGATAATGCTCCAGCTGGAATAGGAAGAGTCACTGTTCCCCAGTTATATACATAATCTCCTGTTCCCATGTCTCCGCCACTTTCTCTTCCTGGAAACATTAATTTCATCGTTATCCAATTAGCTCCATTGTTTATAGAATATTGAACGTAGACCCCTTCCTTATCATCTAATGCTTCGCAACCATTTCCACCATTATCGTCAGAAGCTTCTCTAAAATCAAAACTCATCCAACCTCCCCCAGAAACATTAAATCCATTTGTTTCAAGATTTCTAGTACCAACAGTATTTTGCATCCAAGCAAATATTGAATTGTCCGTATTTTTTGAATCGAAACCATTATTTGGTTGACATGACAAAACATTCATAAAAGACAATGATCCAGGACTAGCAGTCCAACCAGTTCCTAAGAGAGAAGTATTAAAATCTGTTTGAATAGAAGGGCTTACAACGCTTCCTAGAGCAGTTAATTGAACTATGTCACCATTGCAAATGGTAGTATTGGAAGCTGTAAAATTAATATTACAACCAACTGTTGCTTTAACAAATGTAACGATATTTGCTACCCAACCAGCATTTTGATCAGAGTTTTGATTTGTGAATTTGAGAGTTAGAAGGCCAGAAGAATTATTTGCGCAAAACATTCCAGGTTTTAATTCGGCAGCAGCAGTGCTAACTGCAGGCTGTCCTACGTTCCAAGATCCATTTGTAGAACTAGCATTGTATGGATTAGCATAATTTCCCTGTAGAGATCCTATATTTTTAGACGCAATAGTGGGACCATCAAAAATTTCAAGTTTGTCAGCTCCATTTATTCCACCCCATGAATCCATTTCAGTAATAAATGATGTGAAATCTACACATACCATTTCTCCTGGTGTAGCTGGAGAAAGTGTAATCGTATAGTTTGTGTTACCATCATTACCAGCAGCACCTCCAGCATCATAAAATAATTCACCACCAGAAACAGGCACAGTTCCACCAGTACTAATTAAAATTTGAGAATGTATGGTATTGCAAAAAAATAGAACAAGTAGTATTGTTACAGTCTTCATAGGTTTTAGCGTTTTATACTAGAAAAATAAGTCCCCATAAATAATGGGTAAAGTATAAATGTAGACAATTTTTTTTATTTTTTTATTTTAAATTTTGTTTTAGGTTATTTTTTGTGGCTAACCTCCTTGAAACATAGATTAATGGTTGGGAAATGGGTGAACGGTTATGCTTTTAAAATTATTTTTTTAGTATTTAATTTACGAAATCACTAGTGTCCGATAAAAATATGAATTAATCCTTTTACTCACAGAAATACTTTATTTTATTGGAACTTATTGATGAAATTGAAAAGTAAGCCCCCTACATTTTATGAACTACTAAATTTCAGTTGAAGTTGCGGATCGTATTCTG
>CANFVI010000022.1 GCA_947450405.1 Flavobacteriales bacterium | reverse complement strand
CGGTATCGGTTTTGGTATCACCCCAAGCCCAAGACCATTTCATCATGTTGCCCGGTGCAATGATGGTAGATGTGTTTGTAAAAACAAAACTGTTTGATTTTAAACATTGGCGTTGGGTATTGAAAGCAATATTTCGGGTAGCTTGCGGATAAACTATTACATATGTTGAAATGGTATCAGAGCAACCAGATGTGTTTGTAATTGTTTCAACTACTTTAAATAGGCCAGCAGAAGTATATTTATGGGTTGGTGTTTTGGTTCCTGAAACAACCGCAGTTCCATCACCAAAATTCCAGCTGTTGCCAACCGCAGTTCCATAGTTAATGGTGCTAAAAGAAAATGAATTGTTGCGTAAACATTGAGCACTAGAAGTTGTAGTGGTCAAGTTTGGAGTAATTCCAGTGCAAGCAAAAATCGTCGGAATGATGATTAAACTTAATAGAATGACTGAAATTCTTTTCATTTGCTTTTTTTACAAAAAGGCAAGTTATAAACTCTTAATATATAAAATATAATTTGGTGAAATTTAATGACTTCGAATTATGTTTTTTTTACATTTTCAAGACAATTCTATTGATAAATAATAAAATAATATGATTGAAAAATATTCTTAGATTGTTTTTTATTTATCTCTGCATTAATTATTAACGTAATTAGTTTCATTTTAAAAATAAAAAAAAGCGCTAAATAATTTTAGCGCTTTTCCTTTACTTATAAATAAATGCTATAAATTAACAACACCACCCGCTTTGATCAATATTCGCTGCTGTTTGAAATGGACCTCTATTTCAGACTCTCCGTGGTTTTGAACGCTAGTTCCAGAATGATTTACAGATATGCTCACAGGGCTGTTTTTGAATAAAATTCTGAATTTGTAACCATGCCATTGCTCAGGACAATGTGGGTCTAAATACAGAGATTGGTTTTTGATTCTTAATCCACCAAAACCTTGAACAATACTCAAATAACTTCCTGCCATACTTGTAATATGCAGGCCATCTTCAGTGTCGTTGTTGTAATTGTCTAGGTCCAATCGGGCAGTACGCAAATACATTTCGTAAGCTTTTTCGGTAAACCCAATTTTGGCAGCAAGAATACTATGAACACAGGGGCTCAAAGAACTTTCATGAACCGTAAACTGTTCGTAAAATTCAAAGTTGCGTTTGTGGGTATTCATATCAAACTGGTCTTCAAAGAAATAAAGTCCCTGCAAAACATCCGCTTGTTTGATGTAAACACTTCTTAGAATTCTATCCCAACTCCATTTTTGATTGATAGGACGTTCACTAGGCGCCAATTCATCGCATGGAATCAATTCTTTATTCATGAAACCATCATGTTGCACAAATACCTTTTGATTTTCATCGTAAGGTAAGTACATGTTTTCATTAATGTGGTTCCATTTTTCAGTTTCCATGCCAATATTGAAATTGGTTTTCTTAATGATATTAGAAAATTCTGAGGGATAATTGGATTGCAAATACTCAACACTTTCTGCGGCATACATCATGCACCAACAGGCAATATAACTGGTATACCAGTTGTTGTTTACATTGTTTTCATATTCATTAGGACCTGTAACTCCATGCATTTCGTATCGACCAAAGTTTTGGCTCCAATGTACGCGTTGTGACCAAAAACGTGCAATACCTAACAATACTTCAAAACCGCCTTCTGCCAAATAAGCTTTGTCGCCGGTGTGTTCAATATAATTGTGAATGGCATAGGCAATAGCTCCATTTCTATGAATTTCTTCAAAGGTAATTTCCCACTCATTGTGACATTCTTCACCGTTCATGGTAACCATGGGGTAGAGCGCGGCACCGTTTTTAAATCCTAGTTTTTCCGCATTTTCAATGGCTTTGTCAAGCTGCTTGTATCGGTATACCAAGAGTTGCTTAGAGATAGCTGGATCGCTGGTTGCCAGGTAAAATGGCAAGCAATACGCTTCGGTATCCCAATACGTGCTTCCGCCGTATTTTTCACCGGTGTAACCTTTCGGACCAATATTTAATCGTGGGTCGTCACCGCAATAAGTTTGATTTAATTGATATATATTGAATCTTACTGCTTGCTGCGCTTCAACATCGCCTTCAATTTCAACATCGCTAGATTTCCATTTTTCTTGCCAAGCTTTTGCACTCATATCCAAATGACTTTCAAAAGTTGAAGCGGCCATTTTTTCTAGGGTTTTCTTGGTATGAAGTTCGAGGCTTTCAATAGGGTGGTGAAAGCTGCTTGCCGAAATGGCATGTTTCACCGCAGTTATGGTTTGTCCGCCATTTGCATTTACGGTATAAATGCTATTTGCAAATTTTGGATGTTGGCTGTGTGTTGGAATTGATGAAATTTCATCGTCCCCCGAAAAAAGAAAAAATTTAACCCCTGTACAAAGGTGCCAATTTAATTTTTTGGTTTTTACGGTTACAAAGAGTTTGTTTTCGGTGCTTTCCTGTTTAATTTCTTCCCAAAACTTTTCGTCGTAGTTGCTGTCTTTGTTTGAAACATCCGCATCGACATAGTTTTCGATTTTTATTTCACAAGCGGTATTTGGGGTGATTTTGTAGCGCAAAGCGCTGTATTCTTTATTGATTAAGCTATAGAATCGGGTAGATTCAATATCTACGGAAATGCCATTTTTTAAGGTGATATTGCATTTTCTGTAGAGCAAGCCGTTGTGCATGTCAAGTTCTCTGTAAAAACTATTTACTGTTGCTTCTTGTATGTCTACCAATTCTTTATTGATCCAAATGCGCAATCCAGACCAGTAAGTGCTATTAATAACTTTTGCAAAATACTCAGGGTAACCGTTTTTCCACCAACCCACGCGGGTTTTGTCGGGGTAATAAACACCACCCACATAAGTTCCTTGGAGGGACTTTCCAGAATAAGATTCTTCCAAATTGGCCCGTTGACCCATCATTCCATTTCCAATACTAAAAACGCTTTCAGCAATTTCATTCATTTCGGGATTGAAGCCTTCTTCAATCACTTTCCATGGATCGGCCTTGAAATATTTTATCATAAATTAAAGTGTATTAAAATCGAAAGCACCCAAATTTGGGATGCAATAATTAGCCAAAGGTAGGTCGTTTTGAGTGCCAATTCCCACCACAAACATTTTCCCAGAAACAGCAGCTTGCACACCCGACGCACTATCTTCAAAAACCATGCAATTTTCAGGCGCAATTTGAATTAATTCAGCCGCTTTTAAAAATGTTTCTGGATGTGGTTTTCCATTGACAACAAGATTGGCATCAACAATTGCATTGAATTTATTGAGCAAACCTACTTTTTCGAGAACAAGATTTGCATTTTTGCTGGCTGATCCAAGTGCCAAGGGGATGTTGAGGGAAATGGCTTTTTCAAAGAAATCGGCAACTCCATCCAAGAGGAATGAACTGTCCATTTCCTGTACCAATTCCAAATACCATTGATTTTTTCTAACCAAATCAATTTCAAATTGATCTGAAGAAAGGGTAGTATTCGCTTTTTGTAAAATAAACTTGAGCGAATCAACTCTAGAAACGCCTTTTAAGGCTTCATTGTCGGCTTCGGTTAATGAATATCCATAATCTTCGGCCAAGCGTTTCCAAGCTTCAAAGTGGAATTTTGCGGTATCGCAAATTACGCCATCTAGGTCTAAGATGATGCCTTGAATCATACAGCTGACTGTACTTTATTCAAATGGTATTCTACCAAATTAATAACTGGTTCACGGGTAATCACACCCACGTTCAATCTGTGAATTTTACAAGCTTCTTTTAATAAGTCGCTAAAATGGAAAGCCACAGAACCTACAAAATGTACGGGTACATCTTTGTGGTTAGGGTATTTCCAAATATGGATATTGATAAATTTGCTAAAACCGTTGTAAATAAAGTCTCTCACCCATTTGTCATCACGGTTGTCGCTTAAAAAGCGCATAAACGATGCTAGATAGACATTGGGATTTGGTTTGTTGTATACTGCCTCAAAGATTCCTTCTTTTGTAAGTCCAAAAGTGTCAATTAATCCTTGGTGAATTTTATCAGGAAGTTCATGGTATAAGAACATTCTTAATAGTTCTTTGCCATAAAAAGTTCCACCTGCTTCATCTCCAAGAACGTAACCCAACGCTGGAACTACTTCGTGAATATCAGCGCCATCGAAAAAACAGCTATTCGAACCCGTACCGAGGATACAAGAAATACCAGCATCATCGCCACAAGTTGCACGAACTGCACCAAGTAAGTCGTGGTCTACCATCACCTCTGCTTTTGTAAAAACTTTTCGCAATGCAATTGCCACGATTTCATTTCTCGAAGCATGACTTGCGCCTGCTCCATAGAAGAAAACATGGTCAACTTTAGAGGCAACATCTGCCAACGCTACATTATTACGTATTTCTGACTCAATAAGTTCAGAATTATGAAAAAATGGATTGAAACCCATGGTGTGGAATGTTAATCGGGTGTTTGCGCCATCTGTGAAAATCCAATCGCATTTTGTGCTTCCGCTATCTGCTACTAATATCATTTTCTTAAATTTGGTGCAAGATAATAAAAAAATAATAAGTGTCAAATACACACTTAATAAATAACTACGAAAACATTATAAAGGGTTAATAAAAATTAAAAATGCTTTTGTACTTTTGTAAACTATAATGTCAATAACACCATCATTAAATCCCCATGTATCAACCGATTGTGTAATTTTTGGTTTTAGTCAAGAGACCTTGCGTTTGTTGTTGATACGTAGGAATATTCCTAACCGATTAACCGAATTAAATGATGTATTGTATGCATTGCCGGGAGATTTGGTAAAGGACGATGAAAACTTAGACAAATCGGCAAATAGGGTTTTGGCGGAATTGACGGGATTAAAAGGAATTTATTTAACGCAATTTCAAACATTTGGCGATCCTTTGCGTATTGCAAAGTCTAAAGATCGGGCCTGGTTAGAAAGTGTTCGACAAGATCCAGATGCCCGAGTAATTACAGTGGCATATATGGCTTTAATTGATAGCCAAAAAGTGAATTTACAGCCAGGTTCTTTTTCAGAGGAAGCGGTTTGGGTGCCTATTCATGAAGTTCCCGAATTGGCATTTGATCACAATGAAATTTACGAACAGGCATTGGCTGCGTTAAAGGAAAGGGTCCAAATGCAACCTATTGGTTTTGAACTATTGCCAGAAAAATTCACAATGGGACAATTGCAATCTCTTTATGAAACCATTTTAGAGCGTGATTTAGACAAACGTAATTTTCGCCGTAAAATGATCAATAGTGGGGTGATTTCTCCACTTACTGAGAAACAAATTGGGGTGAGTAATAAACCTGCTCGCTACTATGTTTACAACCGTGAATTTGCCCAATCTAATCCTAGCAGTATCTTTAATTTGCGCATGGATGGAAGTTTTACGTTGTTTAACTAACAATGTAAACATTTTTTGAGGAACATACTCAAAAAACAACTAAATTTGCACCTCATTTTTTAATTGAATGCTAACTGTTTCTAATGTTTCCCTACGCTTTGGTAAAAGGGTATTGTTCGACGAAGTAAATCTAAAGTTTACACGTGGTAATTGTTATGGTATTATTGGTGCCAATGGTGCTGGTAAATCTACCTTTTTGAAAATTTTATCGGGGGAAATTGAGCCTAACACTGGTTCTGTTGATATTGAACCTGGTAAACGTATGACCGTTCTTAGTCAGAATCACTTTGAATTTGATGAATTTCCAGTTCTTCAAACTGTAATTCGTGGCCATAAAAAACTTTGGGATATCATGTCTGAAAAAGATGCATTGTATGCCAAAGAAGACTTTACAGAAGATGATGGAATGCGCGCTTCTGAACTAGAAGGCGATTTCGCTGAAATGGATGGTTGGAATGCTGAAAGTGATGCCGCAACTTTATTAAGTAGTTTGGGTATTGAAGAGGAATGGCATGAGAAATTATTGAAAGAATTAAATGGTAATCAAAAAGTAAGGGTATTGATTGCCCAAGCGCTTTTCGGTAATCCCGATGTTCTGTTAATGGATGAACCTACCAATGACTTGGACGTAGATACCATTCGTTGGCTGGAAGATTTCTTGGCGGGATTTGAAAATACTGTTTTGGTGGTGAGTCACGATCGTCACTTCTTAGACAATGTGTGTACACACGTTTGTGATATTGACTTTAGCCGAATTAAAATCTTCTCGGGTAATTATACTTTTTGGTACCAAAGTTCACAATTGGCATTGCGCCAACGTTCTGACCAAAATAAAAAGTCGGAAGAAAAGAAAAAAGAATTGCAAGATTTCATTGCGCGATTTAGTGCAAACGTGGCGAAAAGCCGCCAAGCTACTGCCCGTAAGAAAATGTTGGAACGTTTGGATATTGAAGAAATTCAACCAAGTGCGCGTAAATATCCAGGTATTTTCTTTAAGCAAGGACGTGAAGTTGGAGATCAAATTTTAACTATAGAAAATTTATCTTACAAAACTGATAGCGGAGAATATCTATTTAAAGACTTGAATTTCACTGTGAATAAAGGCGATAAAATTGCATTTGTATCTAGAAATACTTTGGCCTTGAATACATTATTCAAAATTCTTTGGGGAGATGCTCAACCGCATACCGGTGAATATTCATGGGGAGTTACCGTAACGATGGGTTATTTGCCAAATGAAAACGAGAAATTCTTTAATGAAAAAATAAATTTAGTTGATTGGTTGCGCCAATATTCAACCGAAAAAGACGAAACATTTATTCGTGGATTCTTAGGACGAATGTTGTTTAGCGGTGAAGAAACCCAAAAATTATGTACGGTTTTAAGTGGGGGAGAAAAGGTGCGTTGTATGTTGAGTAAAATGATGATGGAAAATCCAAATGTTGGTTTATTTGATGAACCTACCAACCATTTAGATTTGGAAAGCATTCAAGCATTGAACAACGGAATGATGGAATTTTCGGGTGTTGTGTTGTTCCATTCTCATGACCAAGAGGTAATGAATTCTATTGCAAACAGAATTATTGAAATTACGCCAAACGGCATGATTGACAAATACATGAAGTACGAAGAATTTGCCGAAGATGTTCAAATTAAAGAACGTAAAAAAGAATTGTATTTATCATAAATATAACTAAAATTTGTTAAAAATCAAAATGAAAAAATTAAGTATAGCGTTGTCTGGGTTGTTGATAATGGCCTTGGCAAGTTGCGGTGAATCGTTCGATACGAAAGCTGCCCCTAAAACATCTGAAGATTCTTTCAGTTATGTTGTTGGATTGAGTGTTGGTAAATCTTTGAAAAAAGAAGGCCTTGAAGGATTGGCATTTGGTGCATTCATTCATGGTGTACAAGATGCAATGTCAAAAGACAGTGGTTTTGCAATTTCTGAAGCTCAAATGGATGGTGTTCAACGCAATTTCGTGAAAAGTGTTCAAGGTAAAAAGATGAAAAAAGTTCAAGATGATACCAAGAAATTCATGAACGACAAATCAAAAGAATCTGGTGTTATTCAACTTCCAAGCAAAGCCTATTACAAAGTAATCAAAGCAGGTAATGGTGCAGCACCACAAGCTTACGATACTGTTGAGTTCAAATGGGTATTCAAAACAGGAAAAGGCAAAGTAATTGAAGACAATACCAAGAGCCCTAAACCAATTAGAGGTACAGTGGCAATGATGGGCTTGGCTCCATTAGAAGAAGCTTTCCAAAAAACCCAAGAGGGTGGAACGTGTGAAGTAACTATTTCTAATGAATTACATCCTGCGTTGGCACGTTCAGCAGCTACTTTCGAAGACATGTATGGGGTATCTATTTTTGAAATTCAAATTATTAAAGTAACGCCAGGTTTGCCTCCAAAACCATCTCCAGCTGGTGCAATGCCACAGATGGGCGGAATGCGTAAATAGATGTTTCTAATTGCCAGTTTTAATATGGAACTGGTTTAATAAAAAAACCCTTGAATGTTTTCATTCAAGGGTTTTTTATTTTTAAAATAATTAAATTTTAATTACCAAGTTTGGAAATTGCGTCGTTAACGAGCACTAAATCTTTGTTGTAGTTAACTAAAAGTTCTTTAAAGTGGGCAATATTTTTTGTCATGCTTTCCATTTCTGTTAAAGCGACTTTTAATTCTGGGTCTGTTGCGTCTAATTTAGCTTTGTTGGCATTAAGTGTTGCCAATGCTTTTTCTTCTTTGGCTAAATCTGCTTTGGTAGTTGTGATTACAGTTTCCAAGTATACTTTTGCATCCTGTAGTTCTTTCGGATCTGTTGGTAATACGATTTGCTCAGTAGTTGTTTTGTCTTCTTTTACCTCTTGGGCAAGTGAAACTTGGATAGTCATCAAACTAACCATTGTAAACATGATGATTTTTTTCATAGTTAATATTTTTTGTTTTTATATTTTCGTTTTTAAATTAATAATAAGGTCATTTATCTTATAAAATTTCCTTTTTTCTTTCATACCATATTCCTGTCCTTCTAACAAAATTGCGTATGCTTTTTTATAATCATTTAATTTGATTGCAATGTCAGCAGCATTCAAATAACATTTCTCATCTTGCATAAATAAATACGATCTCTGCGCAATTACTAGAGCTTTTTCTAACAGAACCATGTCATTGGTTAAGTCGGCTACAGATTGAGATAGATTGGTAATTAAATATCCATTACTTGATGGGAATTTACTAAAATAGTTGAAAATTGAATTGATGTAATTGGCAGTATCACGGTTTCTTATCAACTCATTTGAATTGAATAGCCATAGGGCTTTTTCGATTTCATACGAGGATAAATATTTCGCAGAAAACTCACGCGCTTTGGTTGTATCTAAAATACCCATTTCTTGATTGTAAGAATTCTCTGCAATATCTTTAAGGATGATATTGTCAAATTTTTCAGAGAATTTACCAGCACCAATATTTTTCTCAAACAAAGCTTTATTCTTTATAATAAATTGAAATTGAGGTTCTTGAATACTTTCGGTGAACTTAAAAATAAATTTTACAGCTTCTTCAGATTCCCAATTTTTATTTTGGTCTAAATAACAAACTACGCATTTTCTTTGAAGATCAACATCGTCCATTTCTTTTGCTGATTCAGCCAAATTTTTGCATAAATCTTTCTCTCGAATGCCTGTTTGGAATTTGATGCTTGAACTTAAATATTGCTTATTTGGATCAATCGCATCATGCCCTAATTCTATGAATTCTTTTACGGGGAATCCACCTTTTTGTCTATGTAACAACACTCCATTTGTGTTGAAAAACAAATACGTTGGATAACCATAAATTTGATATTTACTTATAAATGAACTGGCATATTCTTTTTCGAGGTCTATTTTATAAATATTGAAGTTTTTATTATAAAATTTACCTACTTCTTTTTTGCGATAAACTGCAGTATCCATGTGCCCGCAAATGTCACAATGAGAAGAAAAAGCAATCAATAATGTAGTTTTCTTGCTTTTTTTAACAATATTTTCAAATTCCTCAACGGAATAAACCTCAGAATTGAAGTTTATTCCTTGAGCAATAATTAATTTATTTGTTAATAAAAATAATAATAATGTTATGGACTTTATAAAGCGCATAGGATTTTAGTTGAAATCTTTGCAAAGGGGTTTATTGAAAGCTTTTACAATATTTGCTATTCCTGTTGGATCTAAACTAGCCCAATCAAACTCACCTGTAAGTTGAGCATCATAGCATGTTAAAGCAGCATTTTCTGCTGTAGTTTCAGCTAATTCTTGACCCAAATCTTTGGCTTTGTTTTTCATCTGTTGCTTCATTGTTTCTTTCGCAACAGTTTTTGAAGCTGCCTTTGAGGTTGCTTTTGCTGCAGTTGAAGCACCTTTTGTAGCTGCGCCACCTGATCCAAAAGTAGCAATATTAAATACAAATTCACCTACTGATGAAACTTGATCAAAAATAGCCCAACCGCATTCAGTTGAATTTACGGCACAACCCATTCCACATTTAGTTGGGAATTTTGTTGGGCAATTATCAGCCCAGCAAACTGGTCCAACTCCTTTGTATCCTGTACGACATACAGTGTAGCATAAACCACCTTGATTTGCTTTTCCGTCATTGCATCCATTAGGTATTGTTCCCGCACCACGTCCATAAGACTTTTTGGTACAAGAAACTCCAATGTCAACCATGCCATTCAAACAATTTGGAGAACATACGCAACAACCTGCACTGTAAAATCCTGATTTGCATTTTGGATATACAATTGCACCATTCTTTTCGCAATTTCCTGAACCATATGCTGCATGACATCTTTTATACATGCCATTGTCATTAAGTCCATCACCGAATTTCCATGGATATCCTCCTCCACGGCCATAAGCTGCAGGTTTGCCACAAAATGCACCATCGTTTCTAAATCCAGATGGACAGTCTTGCCAACATACAGGACCTTCGCCAGTATAGCCAGCTTGACATGCTGTGTAGCATAATCCATTTTGATTTGATTTTCCACCACTACAATTTGTAGGGATAGTGCCGGCTCCTCTCGTGTATGTTTCCATCCAACACATTTTTTCATCGACATTGTTTCCGCCACCAGCAGCTGTGCCAGTAGACTTGGCAGCTCCGTACACTGCTCCTGCGCTTTGTGCATTAACCGAAGCAAACATTGCTAAAACGGTTAATAATAAGAAAGTTCTGAGTTTCATAATTTTTTTTTTGTGGCAAATATATCAATGTATTTTACTTATAGAATAAATTCGATGTTATTATTTTTTTCTTTTTCATAAAATAATTTTATAGTGATTATAAAAATATTTTATGACCTATGAGTTCAGTTTATCTTAGAAATTGAACTTGAATTCTATTCATTCAACCATTAGGTTAATTAACCTATCGAACTTGGCAATGCCAACGAATAAATTTGACTGCGCACATTCAAGGTTTGAACGATCCATAAGATTGCAATGAGCAAAAATCCCCCTACAATAACAAAAACATTCAATTGCGCAGGAGCCTCAAATCCGAAATTTTCGAGGTATGAATTGGTGATGCTTTTAACCCCAAAAACCAAAGTTAAATTAACAATGGCTATGATTGAAAATATCAATGCCAATTGTTTTGAATACCAGTGCACAATTTTTTTATGGGGATAGCCTTGTCTGAGTAAGGTTTCTATTTCGTATTTGGAACGCGAAATTGCCAACTGCACATATAAAACAAATGAACTCACAGAAACCAACATCACTATCATTCCCAACACTGCAAGAATGCCCAATATGGCTTGAAGTAAACTTCCAAATTTGCCGTTTTTTAATAATTCTTCATTTGTTTCATATCCCTCGTCTTCAAAATACTGCTGAATTTTAGGCAATTCTTGCTGTTTCGCCTCAACAATAATTCGGTACGACTCTGTCGCTTGCTGATTATTTCCATAGTGAGAATTGGCATAATTCATGAAGCTTTTTGGCACCAATACTGATGAAATTCGGTTGCTAAAACCAACAATTTTACCCGTAAAATGAGCAGTTCCTTTCACTCCGCGAATGTCAATGTCAAAAATCGCCAATTGAATGGTAGCTTTCGATAATTGCGGCAAGCCCCTGCCTGGCGCAAAATTGAAGTTGTATAAATTGATGAAATCTGTTGGTAATATCATGGGAATCATTTCGTTTCCCTCTTGCCAATTCCAATCGTCGGGTTTCACATCTAAAAAATCATCTCCCACACTTTCCATGAACAATTCAGTGCGAAACTGGGCTGAAGAATTTGGAAGCGACATTGATGCTACAGCTTCAAATTGGTTTGCTGTAAATTCTGAAATTCTTTTTATGGAGGGAAGTGATTTGAGTTGATCCACTTCATTTTTGCTAAATGTACTTTTACCAAGTTTCAATGAGTTTAAAACCGAAACTTGTTTGTTTACAACTAAAAACTGGCTTCCAATAGATTGTTCTTGGCTATTCACCATGGTTTTGAAATCAGCGAACAATTGCGCAGCAATAAATATCAAGAAAAACCCTAAAAAGCAGCCAATAATTGCCCCAATTAATTGACTTGGTTTTTGTGTATTGATAAAAATACGTGAGATTATTTTCTGACTCATCTTAAATATTTACAGGGGTAAATCCTTCAATGGCAAACCGACTATCAAGGGCGGTTACAATAATTCCTGCGTTTTGGCTTGCCGCAATACTGGTAATTAAGTCCAGTGCAATTTTGGCGTTTTCTGCATCCAAATGGCTAAAGGGCTCATCCAAAACAATCCATTGAAAAGGTCTGTTTAGGGCCCTCAAAATGGCGACGCGTTGCATCTGACCAAATGACAAATTCCCAACAAGCACGTCCATTTTACTTTCTATGCCCAATTGTTTTGCCCAATCAAAAAGTGTTTCTTTTGTTTGGTTTTTTGGGGATGTATTGTTGTTGTGGGCTTGTTGAATTTCAGACATCAACATGAGGTTCTGCAAAACTGAAAGTTTGGGAAAAAGTTGCAAATCTTGAAAAACGATGCTGCATTCGTTGGCTCTCCATTGACTCCAACGTATTGGAGAAAATTGGCGGCTATTTTGTCCCTCAAAAAGAAGATTTCCATCAAAATCGCCACGGGTGCCTGCTATGATACCCACCAACGTTGATTTTCCTTTGCCAGAAGGGGCAACTATTTGGTATTTATTGCCTTGGGTAAATGTAAAAGTTGAATTCCAAATGCTGTTTTCTGTAACAAATTCGGCAAGTGGGAATGGAATTATGCCATTGAATTCAATGTCCATATTTATTGCATTTCTTCTATTCCCGATGTCTCTGCTTGAATGGCTTCTTGTTCCATTTGCATTTCCATTTGACGCTGGGCTGCTTCTCTTTCCACTTCGCGCTTGCGCATGGTGGTTGCAATTTTATCGGCCATTTTCATGATTTTCATAAAAGAATTATCAGGACCATTGGTGAAATTTAAACTTATGCTGGCAGTTTGATTGTCTCCTTTAACTTGCAAATTATTAAAGTTCTCCATTACTTCGATTAAAAGTTTCATTTCTGGAGATTCTTCAGGGATATGTAATCCTTGGCAAATTTTGTTTATTCCGTAATTTTTTAAGTTTAAATCTAGATAAAAGGTAGAAGGATATTTTGAAAACAGGGCAGATGTTTCATTTTCCAAAAGGTTATTCCAAGTTTTATTTTTTGCCAATATTTTGGCATTCTCATCGTCGTTTGTGAATACCAATTTATTTCCAATTTGAACACAACTCAATTTCCCCCAAAATCCAATTGTTGCTGTCATTACGTTGTTGTTATATTCAATCATTCCCATAGATTTATCTTGTAAAAACTTCAAAACTTTGGTGAGGGTTTTCTCATTTTGGAATCCCAATTGCGCCGTCATGATGGGTACAACTTTCGTTGATGTTATTTTCTTTTGTTCAAATTCTCCGGTTTCAGGATTCATATTTTCATAATCGTAAACCGTTTCTTCAATTTCTTTGGTACTTAATTTTGTAAGAGCAACAGACAAACTTCCGTCTAAAAGTGACTCTAATTCAGCATCTGTTATTCCTATGGTCGTTGCCAATTCCTTCATGGATGATTTTGCTTCAGGAAATGTTTTTAGCAATTGAATGAGACTTGGAATATCAATCATTGATGTAATTCCAAGTAAAATTTTGCCATTTGGCGATATTAATCCGAGGCTTTCTTCTGAAAGTCCTCCCTTTTGCAACATTTGAAATTCTTTAGCAAGCGATTGGTCTTTATAATATTGAAAATAGCTTGTGGTAATGTCTTGGTCGTTGAAAGTAACTACAAATGAAATTGCATCTAAATTTTCAACTTGTTTTTTTAATTTTTGAGGGACGCTAATATACTTTAGCATAGAATTAAATCCTTTGCCATAGTTTACATATACTGCCATGTCTCCGCCTTCGCTTTCAGTATTTTTGAAGCTTTGTAATGAGCGAATGGAATTGTCTTCTGTTTGTGACATGATTTTCTTTGCTCCGGATAAGCTTTTTGTACCGGCGTAATAAACAAGACAGGCTTCATCATTCCAAACGATGGCCAATTGATCGTTGTCATTGCTAAAATCTGTTTCTTCAGTTGCGTTATCTAATGAGGTACTTTTTGTTTTGTAAATATTTAAGTTGCCAGATTTTTCAAATTCAAGATTTGCATCTTTTGCAAAACTTTCTATGAAAGATTTTAGCATATCTGCGTCAGAAACGCCAAATACCAAACCAGCAGCTTTGTCGTTCGACTCTATTAAATCTGATCCAAAAATGTAAATGTTATCGGTAAACGACATTCCAATTTTTGAGGGATTTCCAAGGAACTTGGCCATAGATTTTGATTTGCCTTCAAAACTTTTGGTAAATGGTTGGTAAGAGCGCATTTTTTTAATTGCATCAAAATCGATTTTCCTTCCCATTGACAATGGGTTTATTTTTATCACACCTGAGGCAGTTTTAGGGATGTATTTTGGCAAGTTTGAGTGGCGCGATTTTATAAACCAAATTGAACCAACAATTGCAATAACTGCAACTGAAATAATGATTGCGATTTTCTTTGAATTCATGGAATACAAAGATGCGAAAAAATTGGTCATTTACAACAAAATTATGAACATGGGTTTATTGTAATTTTGATGGTAATCTTGCAACAAATAAATGATTTAGGATCATTGATTACATCTACATTTGAATCATCATTTTCCTAAATAATTGGTGATTTAATTAATTGCAAATGGAGAAAAACATTGCGTAACTTTAAAGAATATTATGAAAAAAATCGAAGTTTCAATTCTAATTGTAGGGTTCTTAAGGAATTTTATTTGGGATAATCCTGTATTAATTTCAATGTATTTTACCTTATTCAGTATAACCGTTTCGCCATTGGGTTTATTGTTTACCCATGTTATTGTTTCCTTAAAGCAGAAAAAACCAATTCAAGAAATTTAACGTTTTTCAATTTTAACATCATCCATCCAAATACTCAAATCATTGTCTTTTGAGTTGGCGGTGATTCCAATTTCGAAGCTGCTGTACATGCCTTTCGTGCCTTGTTGGAAATATAAAAAATCGGTAGGGAGGGTGGTGTTGTTTTTGCTGTCGATAATCAAATGCCCGTCTTGCCAAAGTTTCACACTCCCGGTTTTGTTTTTTGAGAGTTTAATTTCCCATTCAATCTGAACCCATTGGTTTCTTGGGAAATCAATTTCTTTTCCAGCACTTTGTATAATGTCTTTTTCGTTGAATTTATATTCAACCCTAAGTTGATTGTTCACCAGTGCCAATCGCATTCCCGGGCCAGCACCAATGGCAGTTTGCTCTTCTATGTCCATCAAAAACAACCACTCCAGCGAACTTATTCCTTCAATAAAATACCAGGCAGACATTTTTACTATTTCTCCTTCCCAAAACGCCATGTTTTGCTTGGCAATACTCGCTTTGGAAGAACCATCGGCATCGGATTTCTTGGCCATGAATTTCAAAGACTT
>CANFVI010000021.1 GCA_947450405.1 Flavobacteriales bacterium | reverse complement strand
GAATACCGAATCCATGATTTCAACTTTTTTCATGGGTATCCAACTAATTTTTGAAAATAAATTTACATCGTTTATTTCACTAAAATTCTTATTTAAAAATTCAGAATTTGGAATCCACAAACCCCCTAATTGTGAATCATTTAGGGGAGTGTACTTGATTTTTATGGGGTTTTGGGCTTTCTGGTAATACTCTTGATTGTTGGTGACTTCAAATTCCACGTGAAAATGCCTGGAAAATACCTCTTCCAAAACATAATGAATTGCGGGTGAAACTTTGTGAATGAATACCAATATCATAAAAAATTGTTTTATTTTTGTGCAAAATAATGAAAGTTGCATTAATCACGGGTATAACCGGACAAGATGGCGCGTATTTGGCCGAATTTTTATTAAAAAAGGGCTATATGGTGCATGGAATTAAGCGTCGTAGCTCGCTTTTTAATACAGAACGTATTGAACATTTCTATCAAGATCCACATATTGACGGAGCAAGATTGAAGCTTCATTACGGTGATTTGACAGATAGCACCAACCTAATTCGTATTATTCAGGAAGTTCAACCTGATGAAATCTACAATTTGGGTGCAATGTCTCACGTTCACGTAAGTTTTGAAACTCCAGAATATACCGCCAATTGTGATGCAATGGGTACTTTGCGTTTGTTGGAAGCAATTAGAATTTTGGGATTGACTAAGAAAACCAGAATCTATCAAGCTTCAACATCTGAACTTTATGGTTTGGTGCAAGAAGTCCCTCAAAAAGAATCAACTCCATTCTATCCACGTTCACCATATGCGGTGGCTAAGATGTATGGTTTTTGGATAACTGTAAACTATAGAGAAGCTTACGATATTTATGCTTGTTCTGGGATTTTGTTCAACCACGAAAGTCCAATTCGAGGCGAAACTTTTGTAACCAGAAAAATTACACGCGCTGCTGCGAGAATTGCTTTGGGATTGCAAGAGAAATTGCACTTGGGTAATTTGAATTCTAAACGTGACTGGGGTCATGCAAAAGATTACATCGAGGCAATGTGGTTGATTTTACAACAAGAAAAAGCTGAAGATTTTGTAATTGCAACGGGTATAACCACTGAAATTCGTGAATTTGTGAGAATGGCATTTGGTTATTTGGGTGTGAAATTAAAATTTGATGGTGTTGGTGTTGATGAAATTGGTTCTGTTGAATCAATAGATCATGCTTTGTTTGAAAAAGTAGTTGGTGCGGCTTGTAAATTGAGCATTGGCGAACAAATCATTTTTGTTGATCCTAAATATTTCCGTCCTACAGAGGTTGATTTGTTGATTGGTGATGCTACAAAGGCGAGAACAAAATTGGGTTGGACACCGAAATACGATTTGCCAGCATTGGTTGATGACATGATGCAATCGGATATTCGCTTGATGCAAAAAGAGAATTATTTGCGTGATGGCGGTTTCGAAGCCAAAAATTATTTCGAATAATGATGGAGAAATCCGCAAAAATTTACGTTGCCGGCCATAGGGGTATGGTTGGAAGTGCAATTGTGAGAGAACTGAACAAACTCGGTTTTAACAACATTGTAATGAAAACCTCGGCTGAACTTGATTTAAGAAATCAAGCCCAAGTTGAAGCTTTCTACCAAAACGAAAAGCCTGAATATGTATTCATTAGTGCGGCAAAAGTTGGTGGTATTTTAGCCAACAATACCTATCGTGCTGAATTTTTATACGACAACCTAAGCATTCAAAACAATTTAATCCATTTTGCACACGTGTATGGAGTTAAAAAGTTATTGTTCCTAGGATCGAGTTGCATTTATCCCAAAATGGCCCCACAGCCTTTAAAAGAGGATTATTTGCTATCTGGATTGTTGGAGCCAACCAACGAACCGTATGCCATTGCAAAGATTACCGGAATCAAAATGTGTGAAGCATATTGGGATCAGTATGGATGTAATTTCATTTCTGCAATGCCAACGAATATGTATGGTCCAAACGACAATTATCACCCAGACAATTCTCACGTTTTGCCGGCTTTGATTCGCAAGTTTCACGAAGCAAAAACCAATGGAAGTGATGCTGTTACCGTTTGGGGAGATGGCTCGCCTTTTAGGGAGTTTTTATATGCCGATGATTTGGCAAATGCCTTGGTGTATTTGATGTTGAATTACAACGAAAAGGAATTTGTGAATGTGGGTTACGGCGATGAAATTACCATCAAAGATTTGGCTTTGTTGATCAAGAAAATTATTGGTTTTGAGGGACATTTGGAGTTTGACGATTCAAAACCGAATGGCACACCAAGAAAGTTAATGGATTCTTCGAGGTTGTTTGCCACCGGTTGGAAACCGAAAACAGATTTAGAAGAAGGCATAGCTTTGGCCTACCAAGACTTTTTGAACAGAAATTTATAAATTTTGTAAAAGATTTTTATTAGATAATTTGCACAATATGCAAAAAAAAAAGACGCCCTAGGGCGTCTTTTTTAAGAAATACACACAATAGTTTAACGTAAAACGTCGCGAGAAATTACAACTCGCTGAACTTCACTAGTACCTTCATAGATTTGAGTGATTTTTGCATCTCTCATTAATCTTTCAACGTGATACTCTTTCACATATCCATATCCACCATGAATTTGAACTGCTTCTACAGTAGTTTTCATTGCAACTTCAGAGGCAAATAATTTTGCCATTGAACTAGCTCTGTCATAATTTAAATGTTGGTCTTTTAACCAAGCTGATTTCAAACATAGCAAGCGGGCTGCTTCAATTTCAGTAGCCATATCTGCCAATTTAAATGCAATTGCTTGGTGGTGCATGATTTCTTTTCCAAATGCTTTGCGCTCTTTAGAATATTTCAAGGAAAGCTCGTAAGCGCCACTTGCAATACCCAATGCTTGAGCAGCAATACCAATACGGCCACCACTCAAAACTTTCATTGCGAAAGTGAATCCAAAACCATCTTCACCAATTCTATTTTCTTTAGGAACTTTTACATCTTGGAACATGATACTGTGTGTATCACTTCCGCGAATTCCCAATTTGTCTTCTTTTTTACCAACTACAACGCCATCCCAAGATTTTTCAACAATAAATGCGTTGATACCTTTGTGTTTTTTCTCAATATCAGTTTGAGCAATAACCAAATAGTAAGAAGCACTGTTACCATTGGTAATCCAGTTTTTGGTGCCATTCAAAATGTAGTGGTCGCCCATGTCAATGGCAGTTGTTCTTTGGCTTGTAGCGTCAGAACCCGCTTCTGGCTCACTTAACAAAAATGCGCC
Organism: Flavobacteriales bacterium; assembly: GCA_947450405.1. Taxonomy (GTDB): domain Bacteria; phylum Bacteroidota; class Bacteroidia; order NS11-12g; family UBA955; genus VMCP01. The sequence goes on along the minus strand of CANFVI010000021.1, from coordinate 12,265 downwards.
AATTGCTTGTCCTGTAGCCAAAGGAACCAAGTAAGTTTGTTTTTGAGCTTCGTTTCCGTACTCTTCAATTCCCCAACAAACCAAGCTATTGTTTACACTCATACAAACTGAAGCAGATGCATCAATTTTAGAAATTTCTTCCATCGCCAAAACGTAACTAATGGCATCCATTCCACCGCCACCGTATTGAGGACTTACCATCATTCCCATGAAGCCAAGTTCACCCATTTTTTTGATTTGTTCGGCAGGAAATTCTTGTTTGGTATCTCTTTCAATAACTCCTGGTAATAACTCAGTTTGAGCAAAATCTCTTGCAGCTTGTTGCACTGCCAAATGTTCTTCAGATAGTTCGAAATGCATAATTTTTGTAGCCGCAAAAATAAGTCTAAAACTTTGATATTACTAACAAAATGAAAATCCGAGTAAGTGTCAAAATGACACCAATAATTCCACAATTTCATTGTTATCTTTGTGAAATAATTATGGCAACAATTACATTTAAATTTGAAGAAAAAGGCAAACAACCTGAAACTCATGAAATATTTCAAGGTGAGTCAATATTAGAGGTAGCATTAGACAATAACATTCCATTGAATCACAATTGCGGTGGTGTTTGTGGTTGCAGTACTTGCCATGTTTACATAGAAAACGGCGAAGAACTATTTCCAGAAATGAGCGACAGGGAAGAGGAATATGTAGACAGAGCACGCGACCCTAAATTCAACAGCCGCTTGGCTTGTCAGTGCAAACTTTCTAAAGATGGCAATTTGGTAGTAGTAATACCTGATCAATCTGGTATCATTGGACACTAAACCAATTCATACCCTAAACCCTAAACCCTAAACCCTAAACATTGATTATGGAATTACCTATACACTGGAACGATTACGAAGATATTGCAATGAAATTGTACGAACGATTTGGCGATGAATTTGGCGAAAAACAAATTTATAGAATACGTTTTACGGAATTGCTAGAATGGATTTTGGAAATTCCCGAGTTTGTTGGAAAAAGAGAGGAAAGCAATGAAGGACACCTCGAAATGATACAATCTCAGTGGGTTTACGAATGGAGAGATAACCAAAATTAATGTATTTGATTTGTCAAAATACAATCATTTTCTCCTAATTTATTTGCATTCTTTCAAAACTATCATAAATGGGTTGTTAATTGCAACTTCATAATTTATGCGCAAATTTTTACTTTTTACTTTTTCGTTTTTTGTTTCAATCATTGCTTTTTCGCAAGTAAATGTAACAGAACCTTGTGGTCAACGTGAATTAATAGACCAATTGGAAAAGCAATATCCTGGATTTAAAAAGCAAATGGATATTGATTATTTGAAAACTGTTCATCCTAAAGTTTCCATAGAACCGCGTAAAAAGAAAATTACAGATACCATTTACTATTACGATACCATTTATACAATTCCGGTTGTGTTTCACGTTTTGTATAATGTTCCTTCTGAGAATATTCACGACAGTTTGCTTAAAAATCAGATTGAAGTATTAAACCGTGACTTTCGTAGAAACAATTCAGACTCAGTAAATACCAGAGCCATTTTCAAGCCAAGAGCTGGCGATGTTAGAATTCAATTTGAATTGGCTAAGATTGATCCAACTGGAAAACCAACAAATGGAATTGTAAGAAAAGCAACTTCAGTTGCATCTTGGGGTACAAATGGAGGTATAAACAACAATATGAAATATTCCAATACCAATGGTGACGATAACTGGAATCCATTGAAGTATTTAAATATTTGGGTTTGTGATTTGACATATAAAAACCAAGATGGTTTGTTGGGCTTTGCTTATCCTCCTTATGGCCATCCAAGTTGGGGTAGCACATCATGGGTAGGTGGTCCAGATCAAGGAGTTGTTTTGCACTATAAAGTGGTAGGAAGAAATAACCCTTTGGCAAACACATCATTGTTGGCTTCTGCAAATAAGGGTAGGGTTGCTGTACATGAGGTAGGTCATTTTTTTGGTCTTCGTCACATTTGGGCCGATGATCAATATTCGTTCAACAAGTGCAATGTAGATGACTTCATAGATGATACCCCATTGCAAGGTGTTGGTTCTAATTTCGATTGTAATAAGAATTTGAATTCTTGCATTGAGCCAACAAATGACATGCCCGATATGGTTGAAAATTACATGGATTACAGTACACACGAGTGTCAGAATCTGTTTACCAAACACCAGGCAATTACCATGAGAAATGCAATCACTGATTTTAGAAAAGATTTGCCAATTAAAACCGAAATCATTGTGAAGGCGCGTATCTACGATACCATCGTTTATAACGAAGTGCTCATTTATCCTGTTGCTGCTCAAAGCAAATTGGTTATTGAATTGCGCAACCAAGATTTACTCGACAATTTGAGTGTTGAAATTTATAACATGATTGGTCAACCAGTTTTGGCAAACCAAACCATTGTTAAGAATTTAACAGAAATTTCAACAATGAAATTCCCTCCAGCTACATACATTGTTGTATTGAGAAATCCAGAAGGTAACGTTGTTCGCAATAAGAAAATTGTGATTGATAGGGTAGATTAACTGATTCTCTCTATCGCAATTTCTAGCCTCGACATTAGGTCTTTCAATTGAATTTCGAAGTGTAAATATTCTTCTTTGCTAATTTCACTTCTGTGAAATGCCTGGATGATATAAGCCATTAATCGGTTACATTTTACAAATGCCTTTAATATGTCTTGTGAAAGATCGTGTTTGTTTTCAGTGTTGGTTTGATGCAAATGCGAATTCACTTCAATTGCAGTTTTCAAAATATTTGCACCCAAATTATAGTTCATTTGCATGTCGTTTTTATTTTGATTTAACGCCATTAGGCTAATGTTTAAAGCTATATTATTTAGCTCTGGAATATTTGATAAGTTCATGTTACAACTTTAATAAAACCTTTTTAACTGAGTCGTCTGTTAAACGATTATAATCGTTTTTAAACGTTAATGGTTAAAATTAACTATCTTTGCACAAAATTTACGTTCTGATGATTTCAAGAAGATTAGTGAGAATTAAAACGTTACAAACGTTGTATTCGTGGAAGCAAAGTAATATTGACGATGAGTATCAATTTATTGAAAATTTAAAGGTAAGCATTTACCAAAGTCATGCATTTTATTTATTTCTACTTGATTTTCCGTACCAACTTCAACAATTTTTAAATCAGAAATTGGAACTAGAACGTTCTTTGTATTATCCAGACGCAAAGAAAATTCAGCTTTTTAGCATTCTAAACAATACCCCTTTAATTCAAAAAATTCATCAAGAAGTTTTATTAACTGAAGAAAAAATTCAATTTTCTTGGGATGAAATGGTGGTTCATTTTGAAACTTGGTTTCAAAATATGATGACATGGGATTTTGTGAATGATTATTCAATTTTTGAAGAGCCAGATTTTCAATTACAGAAGGAATTTTTAGATAACCTTTTCTTTACATTCATAGATTCTCATGAACATTTTAATGAGATTTTAGAAGATATCAATCATACTTGGCCCGATGATGCTTCAATGACGTTGCGTGAAATTAACAAAACGATCATGGTTTCAAAGCAAACTTCAGACTTGGCTATTTCCAATGCGATACCGTTAAACGACGAAGATTTGATTTTCGGATTGAATATGTTAAAATATACCATCCGCAATTCTGAAAAATTTGAAGAAATGGTATCTGAAGTAACCGACAATTGGGATCCTTCAAGAATTGCAGTTGTTGATTTGTTGATTATCAAATTAACGCTTTCTGAGTTTTTGTATTTCCCAGAAATTCCAGTGAAAGTTACAATAAACGAATACTTAGAAATTACCAAAAATTACAGCACTCCCAATAGTTCAAAGTTTGTAAACGGTATTTTAGACAAATTACGCATCCAATTGGAAAAAACTGGCCAGATTCAAAAAACTGGTAGAGGATTGAGAGAAAAATAAATACATTTGTAATATGACGTTAAGGAAGTTTTATTTTATTCTTGTGATCGCAGCCTCTGTGATGGCTTGTGGTCCTGCAACTCAGGAAATGGAAGCTGAAGATATTGAAAACAGCAACCGTGAAAACAAACCCCAGGGTCCTAAAGGTGAAGTCATGTTCAAAGACACGGTTATCAACTTTGGTAAAATTACCGATGGTGAAATTGTGGAACATACTTATACTTTCACCAACGTAGGAAAGGCACCAATTTCAATTGCGAAAGTTGAGGCATCTTGCGGTTGTACTACCCCAGAATATTCCAAAGAAATTATTCAACCAGGAGCTACTGGTAAAATAAAAGCCACATTTAACAGCTCTGGAAAAGGTGGACCAGAAAATCCTTTGGTTGAAAAGAGTATTTCTGTTTACTTCGATGATTGTATCAATGATCTTGTAGTATTGAAATTTGTTGCCAATATTTATGCTGCCCCAACGGATGAGGCACAACCAAACAATAATCATAGTCACTAATATATGCAAACAACTAATATAATTTTACAAGCAGCTGCCGCTCCAGGTGGCATGAACCCAGTGGTTTTAATGTTAATCATGGGTGTGATGTTCTTTTTCATGGTTTGGCCTCAAATGCGCCGTCAAAAGAAAGCGAAAGCATTTGTTGAGTCTTTGAAAAAAGGCGATAGCATTGTTACAACCGGAGGTGTTTATGGTAAAATTTCTGTAGAAACAGAAAAACATTATATCATTGACATTGAAGAAGGCAAAATGAAGATTGACAAATCTGGTGTGAGCATGGAAATGACCCAAGCTGCTTATCCAGTTGCCAAAGATTAATCATTTTTTATGCTAAAAGTGGGTATTACTGGTGGCATAGGCAGTGGCAAATCAACTGTTTGTCATGTCTTTTCCGAACTGGGAATACCCATTTATAATGCAGACTTCGAAGCGAAGCAATTGTATTTTACAGATTTTGATTTAAAATCTGAACTTATCGAAAATTTTGGCAAATCTATATATTTGTCCGATAATGAATTGAACAAACCAGTTTTGAGGGATATCATAGCCCAAGAAAAAACCAGAAATGTTTTAAATTCAATCATTCACCCCAAAGTATTTAAGCAATTTGAAAATTGGGTGAAATCCCAAAAGTCACCCTATGTTTTGAAAGAGGCTGCCATTTTATTTGAAAGTGGTGCCGACAAAACTGTAGACATAGTAATTGGTGTTTTGGCAGATGAATTAACCCGCATCAGACGTGTGGCTCACCGCGATAATTTGCCAATTGAAACCATAAAAAAGATTATTGAGTCGCAAATCCCTCAAGATGAATTGAGAAAAAAATGCAACTATATCATTCACAACAATGGTGATGAGTCAATCATTGACCAAGTAATGAAAATACACCAAGATTTACTGAATCAAAGTGCTCATTTCTAAAGCCAATTTTTTAGCTTCAATGCCTGCTTTTTCTGCGTAATCTTCATTATTGCTGGCGTAAATAATTCCTCTTGAACTATTTACAAGTAAACCAACTTCCTCATTTGCCGCAGCTTTTGTAATGTCGCTTAATGATCCACCCTGCGCACCAACTCCAGGTACCAATAGAAAATGATCTGGAACCATGTTTCTAATTTCGCCTACCAAATTTGCCCTAGTTGCGCCAACTACAAACATCAAATTATCTGGATTACCCCATTTACAAACGGTATTAATTACCCTTTCGTAAAGTTTTAGTTCGCCCGTTTGTTGAAGTTGAAAATCAGCATGCCCTGCATTGCTCGTTAAGGCCAAGCAAATCACATATTTGTCTTTGAATTCTAAAAATGGTCTCAAGCTATCCTCTCCCATATAAGGAGCAACAGTTATGGCATCGAAATTCATGGTTTCGAAGAAGGCTTTGGCATACATGCTGCTTGTATTGCCAATATCGCCGCGTTTTGCATCGGCAATATTGAAAGTATTTTGAGGCAAGTAGCTCAAAGTTTCTTCCATCCACTGCCATCCTTGGCTGCCGTATTGCTCATAAAATGCAGTATTTATTTTATAGGCTACGCTATAGTCTTTGGTTGCTTCAATTATGTTTTTATTGAATTCAAGCAATCCTTTTCCATTTTTTTCGAGGGAAATTGGGAGTTTTCCAATCTCAGAATCTAAGCCTGTACACAAATAGCTTTGCTTCTGAAAAATCTGTTCTATAATTTCTGATTTTTTCACTTTCACTGCAAATAACGGAAATCATTTTTGTATTGGTTACATTTGTATTATGCGGAAATGCTTCTTTTGGTTATTTTTTATGTTTTTCATGTTCAATTTGAACGGGCAAATTGTTCAAATTGGTACAGGAAGCTACCTTGGAAATTATGCTGGACCCATGCGTACATCGGCGGTTAACCGCTATTTCTACAGCCGATTTGCCTACATTTTTCCCAAATCAGAATTGGGCAATTTGAAGCATGGCGATACAATTGAATCGTTAGAATTTTTTAGAACCGATGGTCCCGCATTTGACACTTCTTGCAAGTTAAAAATGTGGATTACAACCACTTCAAGGTCTGATTTTGGTAAAAATAAAGTCTCTTTTTTGTCAGAAATTGCCAATGCCCAACAAATTTATAATCAAAATCCAAAGCAACATATCGGAACTGTAGAAGCGTTTTACAAATTGCCATTTTCTAAAAAGTTCCGCTACGACAGTATCAACGGTGAAAATCTCGTATTGATGGTAGAATTCAATCAGAAAGATACCTTAAAAGGTGCCTATAATTTTTATTTTGAAAGCAGTACATCCGTTTCAGGATATGCGCCAGACCAAGTAAAATTTACATCAGGTGCTACCTTGGCCGATAGTTTGAATTTTAGCACAGAATACCATCCCACAATTATTTTTAATTATCCAAGAATTGCAAAAGATTGCGAAGTGAAAGGAGTTTATACTTTGGGAAAAATTCCATTGCCTCTGGGAAATCCAGATAGCGTAAAGGTTTTGCTCAAAAATGTTGGTAAAAATGATCTTACAGGATTTAAATGCTATACTTATTCAATAGGAAATAACAAGCAAAAAGATAGTTTCACCATTAATTTGCCAAGGGGTGAACAAAGGTTCTTCAATGTTCCTTCATTGAATCCAATTAAAAAAGGAACCGATACCATTTATGTTTCTTGTGTTGATCTAAATACAACAAATAACTTGGAATCTTCTATCCGATGGGGGAACGAAAATACCTATAGCTACAGAGATATAACCCAAAGTCCAGCCCCCGGCGGTATCGGATTTAGTGGTGCTCAAGGAGATTTTGTTGCCAGATTTCAAAGCAATACCTCTAAAGCCATCAATCAGGTTTCTGTAATGTTTTCTAGTACTGGTTTGTTGTTTAAAATTGGAATTTGGAGTTACGATAGCATCAAATCCCGTCCAGGGAAATTGATTTACCAAAGTGATACGTTGAAAACAGTGAATGGAACCTACATTTTGGATTTAAAGAATCCGGTAAAGGTTAAAGGATCATTTTTTGTTGGCGTGAGACAAATTGATAAAACTAATATTGGTTTTGGATTTCAGTATGAAGATCCAATTAGGCCTCAAACCTTCTTTTATGTTGAGCCCTTGGGCGATACAAATTGGGTCGATTTTAATCCCGGGGCACCTTATAAATTTATCATTGAACCTAGGTTGCAAGCAGATTACGACATTGCCGCAATTTCGGCCGATTATCCTAAGGATTCGTTCAATAGATATGTTTCAGACACAATGGCCCCAATTGGAACAGTGGGTAATATTGGTTCTTACAAACCGAAAGACAGTATCGATATAATTTGTGAAATTTGGGGACCAAATTCAAGACTTTATAGAAAGGTAATTAGAGATACCATATCGCCAAATATCAAAAGGAAATATACTTTTCCAAAAACCTTTTATCCATCTGAACTTGGAGAATACAGGTTGTTGATCATTTCTAAACTTGTGAATGATCAAATAAGGGACAATGACACTGCAATAAGGAGATTTTATGTGGGATTAAAGCAAGATGTAATGGTAAAAACCATGCATGAACCCGCAGCTGATTTTACCACTTATGAATATTTAAAAGACACCTTGCAACCGCTGGCAACAATTATGAATATGGGATATGACAATACCCCCACTTTCAATACGAGGTGCATCATTTTGAAGGGTAAAAATGTAATTTATAATAAAATTAATACCGTTGCGTTGCCGAAATTTCAGTCAAAAATAATGTATTGGCCAACTTATAAATCTACCGATACTGGCAAATTAGAGTTATTGATTATTACTGAAATGGCAACAGATAAGTACCGATACAATGATACCCAACGCAGATGGTTAATCGTATATAAGAAAACTGATTTTGGTTTAGATTCTGTCAAATCTCCATTGGCAAACAGTTATTTCGACCAAGGTGTATCTATACCAATCAAGTTTCAAGCCTATAACCAGGGAATTTTATCCTTATTTAAAATTCCAGTTATTGTTACTGTTTTCGATCCTGCCAACAAAGTGGTTTATCTTGATAGTGTGAAAACGGACATTGATGGTTATACTGTTTTGCCTATTTCAATGCCAAAGTCCCTCAAATGCTTCAAAAAGGGCATTTATAAGGTTTTCATAACATGTAGGGGTAAGTTTGATATGTATCCTAAAAATGATACATTGATTTCTACATTTAATATTGGTTTACCCAATGACTATTTGCCAACCAAAATTTTGGTTGTCGACACAATGAGCATGGGTAACGGTGGATACACAATTGGTGCGGGTGTTAAGAATAATGGTTTCATAAAATCATCAAATAATTGTCCTGTAATTTGTGAAATTGAATATGCCGGAAAGCAAGTTTACTACGCAATTTCAAATGTAAATTTAGATACTGCCGCCCAAACCTCAATTTCGTTTTTTAAGAAGTTCAATCCTTTGTATGTTGGTCAATATAAAATCAGAATAAGAACTAATTATAATGGCGATATGAATGTGAAGAACGACACCATTGAAAGAACGTTCATGGCTGATATTGGAAAAGATGCTTTGCCAATTGAAATCATTGGTTTAAATACGAAGTATAATTTTGGACAAACATTAGGCAAATTAGAAGTTTCTATTAAGAACCAAGGGAGAGATAGTTTGTTAAGTGTTCAATCAAAATTATTGATAATAAACACGAACAAAGTGGTTTATACGTCAAGCACAGTATTGGATACTTTTTCACCACGACAAGAAAAAGGACATTTTGTAAATGTTGGGTTAAAATTGAATAAAGTTGGTTTCTATGAAGTGTATTTGATTACCTATCACCCATCAGACAACAATGTATTGAATGATACCTTGATTCATATTTTTCAAGTTGGAATTGATAAAGACATCATGATCGATTATGTTGATTCGCCACAGGCAAATAAAATATATCAAACCAAACAGGGTATGTATCCAAGGGTTTTACTTAGAAATATTGGGCAAGATTCTTTGAGTTCGGCTGGAAATATTATCTATACCATTTCAAACGGTTTCCCTCAAAAAGTATGGTATAGAGATACTATGCCATTTGCTTCTATTATTCCGAATGACAGTTCTTGGATTACCTTTAAAAAGAGAGTAGAATTAATGGATGTTGGCGTTCAATATGTAACAACCTACCTGTCAACTAGGGTTGATTCAATTGCTGATAATGATACTTTTAACTGCGTATTTGCGGTTCAATTGAATAGTTTGAATAATTTGAAAAATGAAAGCGTGAACGTATCACCAAATCCGGTTAAAAATAGATTTACGATAATTTCGACAACAGAAATTTTGAACTTTATTCTTTATGATAATTTGGGAAGGAAAATTGATTGTAAAATTATTGATGGTCAACTAAATAATAAATCATTGCAATGCGAATTGCCTAAGAATCTTAGTTCGGCAGTTTACTTTTTAAAGGTAATGACAAACAAAGGTTTACTTAGTTATCCTATTTTTGTAGAATAATGAAAATGCATAAATTTTATATATTTTTAGCTGCCGTTGTTTCGGTTGTTTCTTCGTGTGGAATCATTAAACCTCAGCCGCCAATGGACATGAATGCCGTGGTGGAAGTGAAACCTTTGCCAGTGGTTGTGTCTCAAGTGAATATTCCTTTGGAAATTGACCTGATGCCATTTTTCAAAATGGCAGATGACAAAGTAGACAAAACTTTTTCTGGACAAGATAAACCTTGTCAAGGCTTGAGATATGAGTATAAACTAAACAGATCTCCTTTTATTATTGAGGGACGTGGTATTGGTCAAATTGGTTTGGCGTTGGATTTACAATATGGCGCCAAAGGCGAATATTGTCCTTTGTGTATTATGGACCAATGTGCTACGCCTCCAGTTGGATTTCAAATTGGAATGGATGAGCCAATGAAACGCGCGAGAATTGCCATTGAAAGTAAATTCAAGTTATTGCCAACCTACAAAATTCAGTCAGTTACTACCATACAAGAAGTGAAACCCATAGATCCAATCAAAGTAATTTTTGGATTTGATGTAACTAACTTATTGCTAAATAGGGTAAAACCATATTTTGGAGAGCTTTCTAAAATGGTAGATAAAGAAATTGCAAAAGTAGATTTGAAGCCGTTTATTAAACCTGTGTTTGACCAAATGCAGAAAGATATATATGTTCCAAATGTTGGCTTTTTAAAAATTCAACCAAAGGAATTGTCGTTGAGCGATTTGACATTTAACAAGAGCAAATTGAGTTTTTCTATAGGTTTGAAAGCTACCCCAGCTATTCAATCTACAAAGTGGACAACACCTTTAATTCCTTTGCCTAATTTAGCCCCTTACAAGGCTTCAGACGGGTTTCAAGTGTTTACAGACGTTAGTATGAATTACGACACCTTGTCGAAGCAAATAATGGGCTATTTGAAAACACAGAAGTTTGTGGTGGGTAAAGATTTTATCATTATTCAAAATATCAGACTTTTTGCAGCAAAAGATAAATTGGGAGTGGAAGTAGCATTTATTGGTAGTAAATCTGGCACCTTATATTTGTTGGGTAATCCTGCGTTTGATTCTGAAAAGAAAACCGTAAGTGTGAAGAATGTTCAATACGATTTATCTACCAAGAATTTATTACTAAGGTCTGCAAAGTGGATGTTAAATGAAACCATCCGCAAAAAAATGGAGGAAGCCATGGTGGTAGATATTACGTCGAGTTTGAATGCCGCCGAAAAGGGAATCAATGAATCGTTGAACAAGAAGCTAGACGGTGGAATCACATTGAAAGGCAATTTGAAGAAATTGAATATTACAGATATTTCTCCCCGAGAAAAAGAAATTTTGGTGAGGGTAAGTTTATCCGGAACCGTAGGTGTTACCGTTAATCAGTAAAACTAAATTTACCACAAAAAAAAAGGCGATCGTTAGATCGCCTTTTTTGTTAAATATAAATTTTAGGTATTAACCAATTTTAGCAATTAAGTCAGCAACTCTTGAACTGTAACCAGTTTCATTGTCGTACCAACCTACAACTTTTGCAGTGTTTCCAATAACTTGAGTTAAGTCAGAATCGAAAATACAGCTGTGTCTGTTACCAACGATATCAATACTAACGATAGGATCAATATTGTATTCAAGAATACCTTTCAAAGAAGTTTCAGAAGCAGCTTTCATTGCAGCGTTAATTTCTTCAACAGTAGCTGCTTTTTTCAAAACAACTGTAAAATCAGTAACTGAACCATCTGGAATTGGAACACGCATTGCGTTACCGTTTAATTTACCTTTCAAATGAGGCAAAACCAAACCTACAGCTTTTGCAGCACCTGTACTTGTTGGTACAATGCTATAAGCTGCAGCACGTGCTCTGCGCAAATCTTTGTGAGGAGAATCTTGAAGGTTTTGATCTGAAGTATAAGCGTGAATGGTAGTCATAAAACCACTTTCAACACCGAATGCTTCGTCTAAAACTTTTACCATTGGAGCTAAGCAGTTTGTGGTACAAGATGCATTGCTCAAGATAGTTTCAGAACCATCAATAATATTGTCATTTACACCCAATACAACTGTTTTACAGTCGCCAGTGGCTGGAGCAGAAATAACTACTTTTTTAGCACCTGCTTCAATATGCGCATTTGCTTTAGCAGCATCGGTAAAGAAACCTGTGCTTTCCAATACTACATCAACGCCCATTGCAGCCCAAGGAAGATTTTTTGGATCTCTTTCAGCTAAAGCTTTGATTTGTTTACCATTGATAATCAAATGTTGATCGTCGTGAGAAACAGTTCCGTTGAATTTACCGTGTACTGAATCATATTTTAACAAATGTGCAAGAGTTGCATT